>JAYUJV010000631.1:0-14058 GCA_043764975.1 Saprospirales bacterium | reverse complement strand
TTGTGGTTTTATTCTTCTCATTTTTACAAGAAAACAAAGCAATACTAAATAAAAACAAGATGTATTTTTTCATGTATAAAATATTGATTATCAATTATTTACGTATAAAAAACCTAACAACCGCCAATACTGATTAGCTTTTTTTCTAGGTATTCATGCAAACCTTCTTGTCCGCCTTCGTGACCTTGCCCCGATGCTTTCCAGCCGATGAATGGTGCTTCAGTGCCATGTGGCGCCCATTCGTTGATGCCTACCATACCGAACTCCAAGTTTTCGGAATAATAAATGCTGTCGTATAAACTGTTGGTCATAACATAAGAAGCCAAGCCGTAAGGCGTTTCGTTCGCCCACTCCACAACTTGCTCGCGCGTCGAAAACGGAATGATGAGCATCACTGGGCCAAATATTTCTTTATGCACAAAAGTGTCCGTTTGCTTGGCGCTGATGATACATGGCGTTACAAAATAGCCTTTATCGAGGGCGTCGCCACCTATCAAAACATTGGCACCGCTTGCGCGTGCTTCGGCTACGATACTCAACACGTGTTCTTGTTGTCGCTTATTTATGAGCGGCCCAAGACGGACAGTATTGTCTAATCCGCTACCGAGTTTGTACTCTTTTACGGCTGCAATGGCTTGCTCAGTAAATGTCGCCACGATAGATTCATGCACATAAAAACGCTGTGGCGAAACACAAACTTGACCGCAATTACGGAATTTGGTTGCGACAGATGCTCTCGCAATCTTGTCCACGTCCACATCGGCTGCGACGATGACTGGTGCATTGCCGCCCAACTCCAACGAAAGTTTGGTGTGTGTTTGCGATGCGCCATCCATCAATAATTTGCCGACACGTGTACTGCCAGTAAAACTGATTTTTTTGACGCGCTCGTCTGATAAAAACAAAGCGCCCATCGAAGCGGCATCTCCGTTGATGACATTTATGACGCCAGCTGGTACGCCAGCCTCTTGCGCAATTTTGGCTAAATTAAGGGTAGTGAGCGGTGTATATTCAGAACCTTTAGCAACTAATGTACAACCTGCTGCCAGTATTGCACCCCAAGATCGCGCTGGGTTGTATGAAGGAAAATTCCAGGCTGTGATGCAAGCCACAACGCCGATTGGTTGCAAGATAACTTGCGAGCGTTTGTCGGTTCGGTTGGTTGGGATTACGCGGCCGTAGCTGCGTTTGCCTTCTTCGGCATACCACTCAAATAAGTTGGCTGCCACGAGCCATTCGCCTTTCGACTCTATGAGTGGTTTTCCACATTCGCGCGAAGTGTCTTCAGCCAATGCGCTCGCACGTTCACGAATAAGATCAGCTATTTTTTTTAAAATATCGGCTCTATAATAAGGTGTGGTTTTGCGCCAAGTCTTAAAGGCAACGTGTGCAGCATCAATCGCTTTTTGAGCATCGTCTGCATTTCCGTAAGGCACTTGTGTGACTATTTCTTCTGTTGCGGGATTGATAACATCCCATGTGTGGCCATTCGCGGCGTCACACCATTCTCCATTGATGAGTTGCTTGAGCATTAATTTTTTCTAATTTTAATTTAATTTTAAGCAATAAGTCAAAATTGTCAGTCAGTCATTGATAATCAAGGCCTACACAATTTCTAAACTTCAAACAATTTTGTCTAAATACTTATTTTGATTTATAACGTTTTATAAAAATTATTTTTTTAATTATTTTTTTAATATATTGATAATCAAATACTTATAAAATATCTATCCGATTCCCATACGCTGTAAAAGATCTGCTTTTTTTTGTGGCGAGACTTCTACTTCAGTTTGGTCGGTAAGTTCCAATGTGCCGCCATCGCCTTTGCGGTAACGAATTACTTCGTCAAGATTGACGATGCAAGATCTGTTTACACGAAGAAATTGATACTCTTCTAGTACGTCTTCATATTCTTTTAGGGTACGCGAAACCATTATTTTTTGCTTACTCAATAAATGAAAAATAGAGTAATTGGAAGAAGATTCTACTTTCAAAATATCTTTAAATCGCACGAACAGTACGCCGTCTTGTGTAGAAAGTGCCAATCGTCCAGAGTTGTTTTGCGAACGTTGGAGGGTTTCAAATAAGATGCCCATTTGCTCTTGAGGCACCATTTGGTTGGCTTTTTTCTCGCTCAATTTTAGTCTTAGCTTAGAGATAGCCGTACTGAGTTCATCGTCATCTACGGGTTTTAGGATATAATCGAGTGCGCTCATTTTTATGGCATTTATGCCATGTTGGTCATAAGCGGTAACGAAAATAACCTCGAAAGGAATGTCGCCAAGTTGGCGCAACAAACTAAAGCCATCCATGAGTGGCATATCAATATCCAAAAATATTACATCAGGGGCAAGTGCGGCAAGTCGCTCGAGCGCATCGGCAGGTGTGTGTATAATATCAAGGATTTGAATATCCATAGCTACGTTTTTTAACTTGATTTCAAGTAATTTTGAGCTATGCAATTCATCATCGATGAGGACTGCTTTTATCATCATAACATAATCATTTCTTTTCCAAATAGAAATAAGGGCTTGGTAAGGGCTTTCAAATTTTAGTTTGTAAAATTAACAATTAAAATCATAAATAATATTATTTATTGTACCTTTATTTTGCTTTTTAACAAAAAATTAATTTCTGATGCGTTTTTTACATATTTTTTTTCTGTTTTGTTTGTGCGCCTCTAAAGGACTCGCTCAAAAAACATTTGTGTATAGCGACCCTAAAAACTTAATAGAAGTCGGCGCTTATGCTGATTTTTTTGAAGACGTATCGAAGACATATACTGTGGATATGGTGCGAACGCAAGCCCAGACGCTGTTCAAACCCAACGATAAATCCTTCTTGAATTTTCAGAACAATCCAAATCCAATATGGGTTCGTTTTTTTTTACAAAATACAACAGATGAAGAACTTTTGATTGAGTTCGGTAATGCCGAATTGGAGCATATCGACCTGTATGTAAAAGATGAAAACGACCAAATAAAAGCCTATAAATTAGGAAGTTTCGAGCCTTTCGACACTCGTTTTTTTAAAAATAGTAGCGTTACAGTTTCGTTAGGTTTCCACCCAAAAGAAGTTTTGATTCGCAACCAAACAAATACCAGTTTTTTTTATCCATTGTTTTGTGGCACGCTAAAATCAATAGCCGAACGCCACCACAAGAGCGATGTGTTCGATGGTGCTTTTTTAGGCCTAATGATAACATTATTAATATATAATCTGTTCATTTTCTATCGCTTACGCGAAAGTATGTTTTTGTTTTATTGCGGTTATGTAGTAACGCAGTGTTTAGCGGTGCTTCGATTTAAGGGTTTAGCGTATGATATTTTTTGGCCCAATATGCCTATCTTTAACCACTGGCCAAACTTTGTACCTGCTGTTTCGGGGATTTCGGTCGTGTGGTTTAGTGTGACTTTCCTAAATCTTCAGAAAGAAGCACCTCGTTTTGTAAGTTTTTTTAAAGGCATGATTTTTTTATTTTTAGTCGCTATCGTACTCGACATACTCGGCATCCAACCTTGGGCAAACGTCATGCTACAATCGCTCGTTACGTTGGCCGCTTTTGTGATCCTGGGCATCGTTACCTATATGTATGTGAAAGGTTTTTCGCCTGCTCGTTATTATCTAGTCGCTTGGATTGGACTGATATTTGGTTCACTCATGCTTACTTTTTCGCTCAATAACATTATTCCTTATGGTAGTTTTTTTAATATTAGTGCCTTTCAATTGAGTAGCGCTTGGCAGGCCGTTTTTGGTTCATTGGCGTTGGCCGATAAGGTGCAACTTTATGTAGCTGAGAAAAGCAAACTAAAAGAATTAAGAACAGTCGCCGAGATGAAAGCGCTTCGCGCACAAATGAATCCGCATTTTATCTTCAACTGTATGAATACCATCGAGGCGTTTATACTTGAAAACAAACCACGCGATGCTTCCGCTTTTTTACAAAAATTCTCGAAACTTACACGCCGAATCTTAGAACACTCCGAACACGAATTGGTATCGCTCGAAAAAGATGTGGATTCGCTAAAACTATACATCGAGCTCGAAAAAATCCGTTATAATGCTTCTTTTGACCACGAAATCATCTTTAGCTTTGATGAACAAAAAACGCATTATCTCGTGCCGCCGCTACTCGTACAGCCATTTGTAGAAAACGCAATCTTGCACGGTCTTCGCTATAAAAGCAACGAAAGAGGACTATTGACCGTAAAATATACCGTCGAAAAGGAATCTTTGATTTGCGACATCATTGACAATGGCATTGGGCGCAAAGAATCTGAAGCCTTGAAGGCCAAATCGCCCATCAAGCGCAAATCTATGGGTATGCGCATCACAAACGACCGAATTGCGGTCATCAATGGCTCTTATAGTCAAGGCGCATCTTTGGTCCTCAGCGATGTTGTAACTGGAGGCACAAAGGCAAGTTTAAAACTGCCGCTATTGGTGGATATTTAGAAGAAGAAATCACACCAGTAAAAAGCGTGTTTTTTTTCAATAAAAACACGCTTTTTTTATTTTAAGTATCAAAAATCAATATATTTGTTTTTTTATTTCGGTAAAAAAATATTATTTTTCATAAAATATTAATAATCAATGCTTTATAAATAAAAATTTATTTATAAAACATTAGATGTACGAAAAGCCAAACTTATAATATATCCTTATGTCGTCTGTCCATTATATTTCGAGCGAAACACTCAGCCTCAAAGATGTAGCAAACATCATCAATCAAAAACAAACCCTTGCGCTGTCTGCTGATAGTGTTCAGCGCATTACGAAATGTAGAAATTACCTCGATCTAAAAATAAGCAACAATGACGATTTGATATATGGCATCAACACTGGCTTTGGCTCGCTGTGCGATGTGCGTATTTCTGAACACGAAATCGAAGAACTACAGACCAATCTTATGCTTTCGCACGCTTGTGGCATGGGCGATGAAGTGCCAGAAGAGATTGTAAAAATAATGTTATTACTGAAAATACATGGTTTATCATTCGGTCACTCTGCCATCACATTGGAAGTAGTGGAGCGTTTAATTTTCTTTTACAACCACGACATTTTGCCAGTTGTTTTTCAACTTGGTTCGTTGGGCGCATCGGGCGATTTAGCGCCTTTGGCTCATCTCGGTTTACCACTTATCGGCGAAGGCGAAGTGCGTTATCAAGGTTCTCGGATTGCATCGCGCACAGCGTTCAAGGTCCACAATCTTGAGCCGTTGCACCTAAAAGCAAAAGAGGCCTTGGCGATACTAAACGGTACAGAATTTTCTTGTGCGTATGCAACTTGGTGCGTGTTGCAAGCGCAACGAATCCTGAGCCAAGCGCAACTCAATACCGCTATCGGCATCGATGCTTTTCAGTGTCGTTTGTCGCCTTTCCACGAAGCCTTGCACTTGATTCGGCCACATGCAGGTCAGATAAAAACAGCCAATATTATTCGTAATATACTGACAGACAGCGAATTGTCTGAAAGACCAAAACTCGCTGTTCAAGATCCTTATGCTTTCCGATGTGTGCCGCAAGTGCATGGTGCAAGTTACGATGCACTCACTTATATCAGCAATGCAGTGACAACCGAACTCAACTCTGTTACCGATAATCCAAGCGTTTTTCCTGATGAAGACATGATTCTTTCGGGTGGTAATTTCCATGCGCAACCCTTGGCTTTGCCTTTAGATTTATTGGCCATTGCCTTGGCAGAAATTGGCAATATCTCGGAACGACGCGTGTTTCAGCTCATATCTGGCAAGCGCGGATTACCTGATTTTCTGACGCCAAACCCAGGCTTACATTCGGGTATGATGATTACACAATATACGGCCGCATCTATCGTAAGCCAAAATAAACAACTTTGCACACCAGCTTCGGTGGACAGTATCGTATCGTGCAATGGCCAAGAAGACCACGTGAGCATGGCCTCTAATGCTGCCACAAAATGCTACCGCGTGGTGCAAAACGTAGAGCGACTAATGGCAATTGAGTTTTTGGTGGCTACCCAAGCACTCGAATTCAGACGACCTTCAAAAAGTGCGACAATGATTGAAGATATTATCAGCGATTACCGCCGCTACGTGCCTGTGCTGCAACAAGACCGAATCATGAGCGTGGATATGCACGAAACCGTAGATTTTTTAAAGAAATTGAATTTGGATTTTTAGAATACAGCGTGTGCAAACGTAGATGAAATGGAACGCGGATTTAGCGGATGCAAGCAAACACGGATTAAAACGGATTGTATAATATCGCTAAATAGTGTTTAATTTTGAAACAAAAAAAACGTAGCAAACCTTTCGATTTGCTACGTTTTTTTATTTTTAATAAGTTGAAAAATCCTATTTACGCGTCACCGTAAAAGTCTTTTTTTCTACACCAACGCCTTTTATAGTCACTGATTTCCATTGCTTCGGCAACGTAGATGATAATTGTTTTATACCATCGTCTGTGATTTCCAACCCAGCAAATCCATTGATGAGCGTTTGGAGATAACCGCCTGCGCCTGTGGCGAAATACGGATTTGTGCCGCCAGCTGTTTCCGAAAGCACACCGAACGGTGGCACTTCATTCGGCTTATGCGAATCCAAAAACAGCGAATAAGCGCGGTCTGTATCGCCGATGCGAGCGTGCAAAATGCAATATATAGCATGCGCCATCGCTGGACTTTGCCCTTTTCGACCTGGTACGTTGTCCGCCAATACTTTTTCGTAGTAATCCAAATCTTTTTTTATCGCCACAGGATCCGTCACGACATTGAGTGGATACGACAATAAATTCACATCGGCTTGCTTAATCACTTCGCCATTGTAAGTAGCGTGTTCACGCGTCGTGCCATCAGGGAATTTCAAGATAACGAGGCCGTCTGCCACTGTTTTCCAATCTGGATTCGGACTCATGCCGAGCGTTTGCGCAGCTTGTGTCGCAAAACCCAACACCTCTTTTGCAATACCATTCGTGAAGGCATTGTCATCCACATTCTCTGCCCATTCGTCTGCACAAACGACGTTTATGATATGATATTTGCCGTCTGCACCCTTTTCTGAACGACTCGCCCAAAAATCAGCAACTTCTTTCAGTACTGGATAGCCGCGCGTTTTTAGCCATTCTTTATCTTTCGTCACTTGATAATATTTCCACATGGCATGACCAACGCAACCAGTAATGTGGTGTTGGAATGGTCCAGTGAGCGCCCAAACTGGCGTACTTTCTTGACCAGTGTCATCGCCCTCCCAAGGATATTTTGCACCTTTATAACCCCAACTCGAAGCATTCGATTTTGCTTTTTCAAGGCCATTGAAACGGTATTCCATCGTCGATTTTGCTAACTCAGGGTGTAGCATGAGCAACGGAGGGAACATCCACAATTCAGTGTCCCAAAACACGTGGCCGTTGTAACCCAAACCACTCAAACCCATTGGCGATAAGCTATAAGGCGTACCTTCTCTCACGAAAGAATATAAGTGATACAACGCAAAATGCACATCGCGCTGCGCTTGCGCATCGCCTTCTATCTCGATGTCGCTTGACCAAAGTTTATCCCAATCGGCGTTGTGGCGTTGCATCAATCGAGCTGGTTTTTCGAGTGAAGCGAAGATTGTCATACGTTCGGCTTCGTTTTGCGGATCCGCATTATGCGCCGTTGATGTCACCGAACCAATGATCGAAAAACGGTACGTTTGTCCTGCTTTCAATTTTTTTGAAAACTTGAGTAAGTGCATATTGTAATCCCAATCTTCGTGTATCAAACGCGGCTCTTGTCCGCGAGACTCTTCAAACACAATCGAGTTTGAAACTGCAACCGTATGGCGACCAGTCGGACTTTTGGCCACCGAAGTCATCAGCGGAATCAAAACGTGTGGTCGAGCGATTTCGGCATAGAGATTTTTGACATCTTTTAGGTTTTCAGGGCTTTCTATCACGCTAGCTGGCGTGATTTCGCAATCTTTTTTTGCTTTTATTTCTATATTAATCAAAGCTGTGTGCGGCAAATGGCGCAAAGCCATCATGTCTTGTTTTACCGAAACGACGTCTTTATAATCGAAAGTTGTGCTTAATGCCGCGCCTTTCATATCCAACGTTTGGGCAAAATTCGTAATATCGGCACGTCCCAATCGGCGGCCATCTACATCGAGGTTCATGTTTGCAAAGCTGAATACTTTTAGGATATTCGACACGCGACCTCGACCATACGTATCAAAAGCGCCATTGAGTACCACGTCTTTGACTTGCAATGGGTTGGGCGACGACACAATACCCAACATTCCGTTGGCCACCGTGACACCATAATAATTATTGGGATTGATGTTCGTAGCTGGTACTTTCCAGATGTCTTGCGCGAAAGCAAGCAACGATAAGCTGCTACAAAGCAACGTGAATAGTGTTTTTCTCATAATGAAAATCATATAAAAATGTTTTTTAAAATAGTTTTGCTTCAAATGTAAATATTTTAATCAAGTTTATTGCGCTTCTTTGTATTTTTTTAATCAAAATCACATTAGTATTTTATAAAATATAAAAACGACATTGATTCATGGCGTTCTGTTCTACCGAAATCATTTGCATCATAAAAACAAAAAGGGAATTTTTTTATTTTTTAAAAAATTGAGAAAAGCCGTACCTTTGTGTCAAATTTGAATTTTAAAGCACCTAATTATAATCAATTGCAATATTTAAAAAAGGAAAATAAATCATTTTTTAAGGTTCAAATCCTATAATAAGAAAAACATATACGTGCAAAATCAATATGTCGTACCTACGGCGCTTTGTTGGTCTTGGTTGTTAATTATATGCTAACGGTATTATTTGTTTTTAAAATGCCGTTAGGCATGATATGTCGGTAAAAATGTACAATCCACAACGTGTTTTTGAACTCCGTAGGAGTGACATATTTAACAACATACTAAATTACTCATCATAGAATTTGAACCTTTTCTAATTTCAATACATTGATAATCAAATATTTACAAAATAAATTTTAAATATAAAATATATGTTTTACGATAAAGACAATCTTTTTTTCGGACTCGCCATGGGTCTTGCTATTCCGTTTGTGACGTATGCACTGCTGTTGTCACTTCCGTTTCGTCACAGTACAGATGCCGTTATTGCGCTTTGCGTCAATGCCATTTTGGTGCGCTGGTATCGCAAAAAAAAGTACGACGAAAGCATTCGTGGCTTCGTAATTGCAACCGCTATATATTCTATTGCTTGGCTGTTTGTGTTCGGAAAAGATATTTTAGAAACATTTAGTGGCGATTTTGGATAACTATTTGCTACCGATTTTGTTTATAAAATCATACTTTTGCAAAAAAAATATTGACAATGGATTTTTTTAAAATGCTAAGTGAGCTAAAAGTCAATGACGAACTTATCGTGATGCTCACCACACCTATATATACGATCATTATTGGCCTCGAAATAGCGTTGAGCGCTTGGGGACATCGCCATTTTTATTCTATAAAAGAAACGATAACGAACGTATATCTCACTTCGCTGAATATGGGTTTGGACTTGGCCGTTCGATTTGTGCTAACGTTGCCAGTCCTAAATTTTTTCTACCAATATCATTTTATGAAAATAGAAACGACTTGGTTGTATTGGTTCGCACTTTTCATCGCCGAAGATTTTGTGTATTATTGGTTGCATCGCATGGATCACCACACGCGGTTTTTTTGGGCGGTACACGTCACGCACCATTCTTCGGAAGAATATAATTTGACGACTGGTTTTAGGTCATCTGTTTTTCAGCCGCTGTATCGTTTCATTTATTTCATTCCGCTGTCTTTGTTCGGATTTCAAGCAGCCGATATTTTTATCATGTATTCCATTACGCAGATTTACGGCATTTTGGTACATACCCAAATGGTCGAAAAATTAGGTTTTTTGGAGCATCTACTCATTACGCCGTCGCACCATCGTGTGCATCATGCGTCGAATGTGCCTTATTTGGACAAAAACCTTGGTATGTGTTTGCTGATTTGGGATAAGATCTTCGGTACGTTCGAGCCAGAAAATATCGAAAAGCACGGCCCAACTGTTTATGGTTTGACCAAAGAACTCGATGAACGCGGCCCTGTCAATATTGTGTTGCACGAGTGGATTGCCCTTTGGAAAGGTGTTGTTTTTAACAAAAATATTCCTTTGTCTTTGAAATGGAAATACATCAGTAATCCGCCAGGTTGGAGTCACGATGGCTCTATGCAAACGTCGGTGGAGTTGCAGCATGAATACAATAAGCAGTTTGAAAACAAGTAAATACTTATCGACGTTTACAAACGTTACGTTTTAGGAACGCAGATTTCACAGATGCCTTCGGCAAACGCGGATGAAAACGGATTTCTCTAAGTAAGATATTAAAATCTAATCCTATTTTGAATGACTAAGTTGCTACAAAAATATATCAACAAAGGCAAATCTTGACATCAAGATTTGCCTTTTTATTGGAAAGTCCCTCCTTTGGAGGGATTTAGGGAGGTTACCTAATAGTTTGTATTTTTTTTCAATTTCCCGCCAATGTCTTGGATATATCTGTCCTAAAAGCCTGAACAGCAGGTATGATAGCGGCCAAAAATCCGATGACGATAGAAACAAAAACCATTGTAATTTCGTATTTTCCCCACCACGATGCACCAAAAGTATAATGATAATTGCTTTGTAACACATGGCTTGCCCAATACAATCCGATGTGCGCCAGCACAATACCAAGCAATGCGCCCAATATCGAAAGCCACAATCCTTCGAGTAAAATTAGTGACGCTATTTTCCATTTCGATGCGCCCAACACACGTAGCAACGCCAATTCGTAGCGGCGTTCTTTGAGCGAATTGTAGAGCGAAATAAAAATACTCAAGCCAGAAATCAAGATAATCATGCTTGCCAAATTGCGTAAACCTTGTTCGCCAACGCCAAGTAAGGCATACAATCGATTCATTTCTATGGCTGGCGAAGCCGCTTGCATATTTGTATTCTGATTGATCATGCGTGGCATATTCAGCGCCTGAAAATTTGTCTTGTTCCGATACCGTATCAACAATGACGTAACGGCCAATTCCTTTGCCGTATCTTGCTTCATATTTTCATCGTGTTCGTCATGATGCGCTTGCTCATGTACGAGCCAAGTCGTTGATTTATCGCATATCGCCAATTGATCGGCTACGCTTTCGCTCGGTGCTAAAATTCCAACTACTTTATATGGTGTGGTTTCGTTGTGCAATTGGTCTTCGTCATGTACCAAACCATGTCCACCATAAAATGTAGCGCCAAGTTGTAGGTTCAAATCGGCTGCCAAGGTTGCGCCAAGCACAACCTCGAAAGGTGCTTGCCAAAGTTGCCCCTGCGCCAACTTCAACTCATAAAGACTCATGAAACTCGTATCTGTTCCCACTATCCGATAACCCTTTACGTTGTCGCCCAGCAAAAGTGGAACGGCTTTCGCAATCAACGGATGTTTGGGATTCATAAAAGCGCGTACTTCGTTGAGTTTTATGTTGCCAGTCGGACTATCGAGGTGGTACATACTGCTCAACACGAGTTGCAACGGACTTCCTTTCGCACCAATGACCAAGTCAATATTCGCCAGATTTTTTTCAAATCGAGTTTGTATTTGTTCGCTCAATCGGAGCAACAACAAGATTAATCCGATGCCAAAACTAAACAACAACAAACTCAATATAACATTGAGTGGCTTCGAGAAAAAATTTTTCCAACTCAGCGTAAATATATTCATAATTGAAATAATTTTAAAATTAAGAGACCCCCCTAAATTCCTCCAACGGAGGGACTTACTATTGTAACAGCATTCCTTACAAAATAACTTTTTTCAAAAATCTGTTTTTCAAGCGCATATCGTGCGTCACGATTACGAGTGCTGCTTGTTGCGCATTGGCTTGTTGCACGAGCAAATCCATAACCGCTTCACAATTCAAATCATCGAGTGCCGACGTAGGTTCATCGGCCAATATCAAGGTCGGTTTATTGACCATGGCTCGTGCAATGCTCGCGCGTTGCAGTTCGCCAACGCTCAACTCGGATGGGCGAGCGTTCGCGCGTTCGCTTATATTCATTTGCGAAAGCAACTCACGAATATACGTTTTATCGATAGGCTGATTCGCAACAGATTGTGCCAAACAAAGGTTTTCAAAAATAGTGATAGACTGCACAAAATGCGCTTGCTGAAATACAATACCGATGTGTTGCCCACGAAACTTGTCTAAAACTGAACCTTTCAACTTTGTCAAATCTTGGTTATTCACTACAATATTGCCTGCTTGCGTTTGCAAAATCCCAGCTAATAAATGTAACAAGGTGGTTTTCCCGACACCCGATTGCCCAAGAATCAAGGTCGTTTCGCCAGCTGCGCAATCCAAATCAGGAAAAACAAGCGTTTTATCTGACTTGTTGTATGTATATTGTAGTTGATTGGTACGAAGCATATTTTTCATTTTATGCCGTAAATTTAGGTTAATCCAAGCGATTTTTAAAATTTAGTTTTATTCATTTAAAAATGATACTCAAAATGTCATATATTTACTCATTCAATTGGGTTCATCATAAATAAATGGTAACAACTTATGTATTAGTTAAGCAGACAATAAAGTCGAAGTTTTAGGCATTACTCATTTCAATGAACAATAGACAATAGGCAAAATTTGCTTATTGCTTATTGTGAATTGTACTAAATATTGAGCAAAGTCTTATCTTTCATTTTGTCTAATAGATGAGCTAAGGAGTTACAAAAAAAGAAACGATGTCAAATAACGAAAATGCGGCTGCAAATCATTTTTATGCCATTGACTGGTTGCGCGCTTTTGCGGCCATCACGGTTTGTTTTTATCATTTCACGTATGGTTTTCTTTTGCCAGAACATTGGTTGAGGTGGTTTTCGCAATATGGGTATTTGGGCGTGCAATGTTTTTTCTTGATTTCAGGTTTCATTATTCCATACTCATTTGAGCAAAAGGATTATAAAATAAATCAATTTTTTGCTTTCATAAAAAAAAGAGCGATCCGAATAGAACCTGCTTATTGGGTAAGTATCGTGTTGATGCTGCTCATGGATTTAGTTGGCAAATATACCGCCGATGGCACTTATGTCGTTCCCGATCATAATGTCAGCAATACTTTATTGCACGTAACGCACCTCAATTTCATACTCGGTCAGCCTTGGATTCGCGACATTTATTGGACATTGGCCATCGATTGGCAGTTTTTTTTATTGATGTTGCTTTTCTATATCGTTTTCTCGAATCCATCGCGATGGATTCGCTACGCCGCACTTTTTATATTTGTAGCGCTACATTGGTTCATGAGCAGCGAATGGTTGTTTTATCATAGTTTTGCTTTTGCCGTAGGGCTTTGCTTTTATTTTTATTATACCTCAAAATGTAGCTTTATCGAGTTGTTATTGCTCATCGTCATCATTTTGGTGGCCACTTATCAAGCCATGGGCATTACACATTTTATGGCGATTGCGGGTTCGGCAGCCGTTGTGTTGTGTTGCAACAAAATGTGGTCGTGGGCAAGTAATATTGGCAAAATATCTTACTCGATATACCTCACACACGTATTTAGCGGTTGGGCGGTTTGTGAATTGGCTCGTCTATTGACCCAAAACCAAGATTTAATCGCTTTGTCAATCTTTTTTGCAACAGCCGTCAGTATCTTTTTTGCAAAATATTTTTATGACTTTGTAGAAGCACCAACTCAGTCGTGGTCGCGTAAATGATATATTAATAAGTCAAAATTGTCAGTTAGTCAATTGGTCGGTTAGTCATTCATAATTAAGAACTTAGATAATTTATTTTAATTTCATTTTAAAAAATAATCATTTTTGACCAATATTTTTTTGATACAAAAATATTACTTCTTTATTTTCTGCCTTGAAATAAAATAAATAACTATATTTGAGCATCAAAATATCCAAAAATAAAAATATGTCGGCAGTAACAAGACTTACACCTTTTGATATACACCTTTTCCGTGAAGGAAAACACTTTTCGTTGTACGAAAAGCTAGGTAGTCATATCATGCACGATGCCGACGGAAACGAAGGTACATATTTCGC
>JAYUJV010000630.1:0-1767 GCA_043764975.1 Saprospirales bacterium | reverse complement strand
TTTTAATTCTCTATTTTTGCATTTTATTAAAAAAAATAAGTTTCGCACGTGTTTAAAAATAAGACAATCCTCGTTTGGTTTATCGTTTTGCTGATTTTAATTATAGATCAGACTTCAAAAATTTGGGTAAAAACCCACATGGCTCTCGGAGAAGAAATTCCGATATTGGGCTGGGACAAAGGCTTCATCAAATTTATCGAAAATCCTGGTATGGCTTTCGGTATGGAATTCGGTGGCGACTGGGGCAAATTGGCACTTAGCCTTTTTCGTATTGGCGCGGTTGGGTTTCTGATATACTACATCCGCTTGCTCATCAAGAGCAAAGCGGCAACCAACGGCATCATAATTGGTTTCTCCTTAATCTTGGCTGGTGCCTTGGGCAATATATTGGATAGTGCATTTTATGGTATTATTTTTTCCGATACGCCGTTTCATGGCGGTCTGGCAACCTTGTTTCCAGAAGAAGGTGGCTATGCTTCATTTTTGCATGGCAGGGTAGTCGATATGCTTTATTTTCCGATGTTTACGGGTGAATATCCAAATTGGCTAGCTGGATTTCCAGATTGGTTTCCGCTAAAAGCGGGCGAAAGCTATTTATTTTTTAGTCCAATTTTTAATGTAGCCGATTCGGCCATTACGATTGGTGTATTGTCGTTGTTGCTCTTCAATCGTAGTTTTTTTAAGGATGAAGAACCCGTAGCAACGCCAAGTATTGTAGAAGATGAACCTTTATTGGAAGAATTGTCTTAAAAAGTATTAAGTATTTGAGTATCAAGTATTCAAGTCGGGATAACATATTAGTAGCAATATTTGACAAAAAATTAAAGTATTCATAAATTAGTTCTACTTTGGCAGTCTATTTTTTATCAAAACAGTAGATTCCGATGTAACGCTGTCAGCGTAGGGCAAAAGTAGAATTAGAAAGCCTAAACAATAGCACATGAAATTTTTATTACCGATAGCTGTTCGTGACATTGCTACTCAGATTGGCGCTACTGTAATCGGTGATGCTGATTTTATGGCAACTGGCCTCAACGAGATTCATAAAGTAACGACTGGCGATATTACGTTTGTAGATGTCAAAAAATATTTTGATAAATCGCTTAATTCAGCCGCAAGTATTGTTATCTTGAACGAAGCCGTGGATTGTCCCGAAGGAAAAGTGTTGCTATTGCACCCAAATCCTTTTGAAGCCTACAATCAGTTGGCGAAGCAGCATCGCCCTTTTATTCCGCAGCAAAGTGCGGTGAGCGATACGGCGATGATAGACCCTACAGCCATCATCGAACCGAATGTCGTCATCGGGCATCATGTACACATTGGCGCACGCACGCACGTGATGGCGAACACCACGATTGGCGAATACAGTCACATTGGCGACGACGTGACTATACAACCGAATTGCGTAATTGGTTCAGATGCTTTTTATTATAAAAAAGAAAATAGCGTATATAAAAAATGGCGCTCAATCGGTAGAGTAGTCATCGAAAACAACGTAGAAATTGGCGCGGCTTGCACCATCAATAAAGGTGTATCGGGCGATACAATCATTGGTGAAGGGACTAAATTTGACTGTCAAATACACATCGGCCATGGAACTGTGATTGGTAAACGTTGCTTGTTTGCAGCGCAAGTCGGCATCGGTGGCAAATCTGTGATTGGCGATGATGTGGTGCTGTATGGTCAAGTTGGTATCGGTCAACGTACGACCGTTGGCGATGGCGCGGTAGTGCTTGGCAAATCGGGTGTGACTAAAAACCTAGCAGG
>JAYUJV010000629.1:0-1768 GCA_043764975.1 Saprospirales bacterium | reverse complement strand
TTTTGCTGCGCTTCTATCATTTGAGGCGATTTATTTGGCAAACCATCAATGATGCTCAATGCTTTTTCGTAGTCGCGTGAGTTCAAAAACAAACTTGCAAGCAGGTTTTGAGCTTCGTTATAATATTTACTTGATGTTTTTATTTTTTGCAAAGCCGTCAATGCATCACGGTCAGCTTTGAGTTCATAACTCAATTTCCCGTAATTGAAATTGGCTTCTTCTTGCATATCTTTATCAAAATTCAAGCGCGCTGCATTGGCCAACGCCAAACGTGCCGAAGGGCGATTGTTCACTTTCAGAAAGCAATCCGCCAAATAATAAGAAGCATTTTGACCAATGTTATTGTCCAAGCTACTTATTTCTTGAAAATTTTTGATGGCTTTCTTATAATCCGCATTTTTGTATTGCGTGAAGCCCAATTGATAAAATTCTTCCTCGCGCATCTGAGAACTGCCTTCGGCGTATTTCTCTAATAACGGTTGTGCTTTTTTATAATTTTCTTTTTCAAAATAAGATTGACCTACCAATTGATTGAGTTCGCGCAAATTATTGGTTTCCGATTCTTTTAAACTCGGCTCTACGGTCTGAATCAATTTATCATATTTGCCTTGCGCAAAATAAATTTGTGCTACATAATATGGTATAAGCGGCTTATATTTTTTGAAACTACTCACTTTCTCAAATGACTTGATGGCTTCGTCGTAACTGCCGTCAAAAAAACAAGTCATGGCATAATAGTAGTTTGCTGGATAATAATATTGTCCGTCAGTATCTTTTATAAGGCGAAATGCGCCTTTTGCTTGCGGAAATTTTTTATTGATAAAATAAGCATAACCTTGCTTAAATTTGACTTCTTGGCGCTGACCTGAACTCATGTCCGACACCGAAAGCATATCGTAAAAACGTGACGCTTCGTCATATTTTTTAGCATTGTAATAATAATTTCCCATTTCAATAACCGCATTTGCACCAACTGGATCTGGCGAATACTTGCGTATAAAATCCGAAATCAATTGCTCGCCGTCTTGATCGCCCATTTGCACAGCACAACGCGCTCGATTGAGTTCTGCATTTGCCAATATCGAAGCATATTGCGGCTCTTGCGCCAAACGAACGTCGGACAACAAAACATCAAACTCATGTTTGGCTTGACCAAAAAGTCCTTTGTCGTAAAAGTCCATACCGCGCTTGTAATTCAATTCAGCATCGGTAAAAATAGTTGTTTTTTGAGCAGTTACGCTACTCATATTCGCTGCCATCAGCGCAATCAATAATAACTTTTTGTACATATTGTGTGTGTTAGTTTATAATACTTCGATAAGTTTGTTTTGGGCTATTTTACTTAAACGTTTATTATGTTAAATTTTGTCTTTTAGGTTAAAAGAAAATTAAGGTTTAAGATTTTTTTAACAAAAAATCTTTTATCTACTCAATCCACAATCCACGTCTATATCGGCTTATTTTTGCTTTCGGGTAACGTTTTTGGACATCGACCAAGAGTTTATCGGCTTCGTTTTTGAGTGGAAATATGCCTATGAGATAAGCGACTTCTTTATCGCGCTTATCGATATAAACGGTCGGATAGCGATAAAAAATTTCGTTGGTTGCCGAAAGTTCTTTTTTATTTTTCATAACTTCTACCGTAAATCCATTAAAATCGCCAGTTACTGTTGATACTTTATGTTTTACAAGCGTTTTATCAACAAATTTTGAGGCTTCGGCAGTCGGTAAATTCTGAGTTGTGATGGGTTCTAACTCATCATTCGCA
>JAYUJV010000628.1:0-4707 GCA_043764975.1 Saprospirales bacterium | reverse complement strand
CTTGCAAATATTTTTCAAGTGATTGCGATTCACGGTTCGTTATCGATTTCGTGATTTTTAGTTGTCTCATATTTTTTTATATTTATCCCGATTTTAAGCGCGAGTTTAGTGTTTATAAGTAAAAAACCTTCGGGATTAAGGCGAAAATGCTATGGAAACTGAATATATGAACGTTTGGGGAAGTAAGTTATTTAATTATTGTGCAAAAATAAGACTATTTTTTCCATTTGTCAAGACCTAAAGCTAACTTTTGCAATATTTTTACATACATTTAAAAAATTATAAATTATGAAATTAAAAAAAACTTTAATTAAATTTTGTGTTTATTTATATTAAAAAATTAATTTTAATTTTAATTTCTTTTTCAAAAAATTTGGAATTTTGATAAAAATGATATTAATTGCACCCGATTTCTATTTGAATCAAATAATGTATAGTTCACAACCAATAACATTTAGATTATGAGTCGCTCTAAAATAAAAGTAGAATATATTTTCCGCGCATCGCCAACCATTTTATTTCAGTTTTTGACAACACCTGCTTGTCAGATTCGCTGGTTTTGTGACAAAGCAGACGAACAAGACGAACACTTTTATTTCTCATGGAGTGGCGAAGTTCAAGTTGCTGAAATCGTAGAGTTCATCGAAGATGAATTGTTGTTGCTTCGTTGGACAGAATCCGAAGATCCAAAAGAATTCCTTGAGTTCCGTATCTCTCGCACTCCCATTTCAGACGAAACCGTTTTGGACATCACCGATTTTTGTGATGTAGGCGAAGAAAAAGATACCAAAACAATTTGGGACAACTCTCTGAAAGCGTTGAAACACGCTATGGGCGGTTGATTTTCTTTAATTAAAGAAATTAAGGGAATTAAAATAATTAAGGAAATATTCATTTTATATAAATAAAGAGGTCAATTTTCGGTTTGCGAAAATTGACCTCTTTTATTATTATATAATGCGAATATTGGGTTGAAAAGCCGTAGAACGGCGTCCTATTGGTAGTAAAATGTTAGTTCTTAGTTTTTAATCAGGTGCATCGCACCGTTCTCTAATAAAACAAAAATTAAGCGAATGAATAGAACGGTGCGCTGCACCTAAATTTATGCAATATTGATTGTTTCCTACCAAGAGTACGGTGCTATGCACCTTATTTATCGTTGGTCTAATCCCAATATTCGCATATATATTCTTTTTTAATTATCTCAATTAGACACTACGTTTTCAAGTCCTCCTTCAGGAGGATTAACTACGTTGAGGGCTTCGCCGTTTAGGAGGACTAACAAATACTCGCAATATCAATATCCAACGAAACGCGAACTGGGCTCATCAAGCGTTCGTGCGCGGCGCGAGTTTTTGGCAACTCGTATTCAAAATAGAAAATACAAGTTTGTATTTTGCCATCATAAAAACTCTTATCATCTTGATTGTCAGCGTGTTGCAATTGTTTTTCTGCCAATATTGCTTGTTCGAGCCATAGCCAAGCGATGGTTACGTTTCCAAAATATTCAAGATATAAAGTGGCATCAGCTGTAAACACTTCTGGTTTTTCGGCCATGGCAAGGCTCATCAAATGTTGTGTACACTCAGACAATTTTTGAGCAGTTGTTGCTAATTTCTGTGCATAAAGTTTTAATTTTTCAGAAGCCATTCCTTTTTTAATGGTTTCTGTTACTTCTGCCGAAAACAGATTCAATGCTTTTCCTTTTTCCATCATCACTTTTCGACCCAGTAAATCCAAACCATGAATGGTTGTTGTGCCTTCATAAATGGTATTAATCGGGATTTCGCGATAATACTGTTCAATCGGAAAATCGTCGCAATAACCTGCGCCTCCGAAAACTTGCATGGCTTCCTTCACGGCTACTATCCCCAATTCAGATGGATAAGATTTAGCAATTGGCGTCAGCAATTCGAGTATTAAATGCGCGTTTGCTTTCGTTTCGCCTTCAGCAACAGTTGCCAAATCGGCTTTTTTGCTACAATACATCAACAATGCTGCACTACCTTCCACGATTGCTTTTTGATACAACAACTTTCGGCGAACTTCAGCGTGTTCTATAATCGTAACTTGCGGCAAATTTGGATCTTTTTGAGATAAATGACGACCTTGTGGACGCTCATGAGCATACTTGAGTGACGCATAATATGCAGTCATCGCATTGCCACACGCCATCAATCCTGTGCCAATACGCGCCTCGTTCATCATCTGGAACATATACGACAAACCGTGATGCGGCTCGCCAACTAAATAACCGATACAATCGTCTTTTTCGCCGTACATTAAGTGTGCCGCGGTATAGTTTTTTTGACCCATTTTTCCATAGACGCCAGCAGTAGTTACGTCATTAAAAGTCCAAGAATCTCCATCAGGTCTTTGCTTGAAAACCACAAAAAGCGAAATACCTTTTGTACCAGCTGGTGCGCCTTTTATTTTTGCCAACGTAAGATGTACGAAATTATCTACGGCATCGTGATCGCCACCAGATATATAAATCTTTTGACCTTTTATTTTATAATTGCCATCTGCTTGCAATTCGGCACTTGTCGTGATGTCCGTCAATGAGCTACCAGCCTGTGGTTCTGTGAGTGCCATTGTACCCTGCCAATTGCCATTATACATATTCGGCAAACACATTTGCTTCAGCGATTCGCTACCAAAACTGAGTATTAAATTGGCTGCACCAGAGGTCAAAAACGAGTATGACGCATTCACTGAAGCTGCATAAAACGTCAATAAACCTGCGTTCAAGATTGAAAGCGGCATTTGACTTCCGCCATATTCGTAAGGTACGTGCGCCGAAATCCAACCGCCGTCAGCCAATGCTTTTATCATTGGTTTTAGCATCGGATGTACGGTCGTAACACCATCTTTTACAGTCACTTTGAATTTATCCATTTCGCGATGATACGGAAACATTGTCGTATCAGCTATTTGTTTTGCTGCGTCGAGCAACATGTCCATTGCTTCTTTATCGTAATCTGCATAATAGGCATATTGTTGTAAGTCGCTGACAGTCAGCCATTCATGTAATAGAAATCTTGTATTTCTGAGCGAAACGTATTGATTCATAATTTTTTATTTTTGGATTTTTAATGTAATAAATCAAAAATGTCAGTTAGTCATTTTTGTCAGTTAGTCTTTTGGATTTTATATTAAATAATTAATAAATTGATTTTATTTAAAAAAACATTAGTAAATACTTAGGTATTATTCGAGTAATAGTAAAATTTGTAGATTTTGGTATTTTCAGTTTCAATAAGCAATATACAATTGGCAAAAGGCAACGATTTTCGGTCTTTTTGCTCATTGTTCATTGCAAATTGTACTGACTTTTAGCAAAATATTATAAATCTCACATTCTTTGATGAATGGCTAAGAAGTATAAAATTTTATAAAAATCAAGGATTTTTCTTTCCTAATTTCAACATTTCGATTGCTTTTATGAAACGAGCGTCACGTGTTTCTATTTTTTTTGCGCCTGTAATCCAGACAATATATTCTTTCTGACAAGTGTAAGCCAGTTTTTCAAAAAATGGAAAAACACCATTTTCTTTCATAGTCGTTTCAAATTCGATTGGAATTTCTACTTTTCGTTCTTCCAAATCTTCTTTGATAATAATATGCACTCTATCGCCTGGTTTTTTACCAACATCAAGTCGAATTTCCTTGTTCATCATCAAAAAATACTTCCCATTGTAGGGTGTCAATAAACCTCGATAATGAACTCGATTGTCGAAAATGGCTAATATTTTGACACGTTTTTTTCCGAAAAACTCGAATACATCAAACGGAATATCGCAATAAGTTGCAATATCATTTTCTTCTTTTATGATTATGGTTTCGTACTCAAAAGTCGGATTCGATTTCATTTGCAAAATTAATCTTTTTTTTCTTAATTCAAGATTTGAGCCAAAAAGTAATTGGATTTTTTTTGATAATTACTTTTTGATGATGTAATGATATGAGTTTGATAAATGAATAAAATATTTTCATTTAAAAACGGATCATTGTCCAATTACCAATTGGACTCACTTTAAACGTCTAATTACCAATTGGACTCACTTCAACGCCAATTACCAATTGGCTGCACTTTTGTAAAACAAAAAAAAACGTTACTTTTTATAAAAAAGTAACGCTCATATATTTAACCTTGAAAGTTAGATGATTGTGGAGTATTAATATATGTTGCCAACCATTTCAGTAGGTACTGTCCAACCTTGTGGTGTTTTCATAAATGCTTCTGTGAATGTGTTGTATTCAGCAGAACTTGACAAAATATTTTCATTGTTGTCAAGCAAAACGACTTTGAAACGTTCGCCGTATTGTACCACTTTGTAAGCACTTTTGTTTACAAGTGCATTTTTCAAGTTATGAAAAGTGGCATCTCTATCTTCTTGCTTCGCAAATCCTTTTGAACCTTGGAAAAGAGAGCCATCATTATTATATACCGCAAAATAATGTTTTGCTTCTGCTTGGAACAAAGCAAATCCCGTTTTCCCGTATTGGTCTTCGATAGTTTCGTAACCCAAATATAATTCTGTTGGCGCAAATTCGTTGTTTTCTATTGCTGCAACTTTAGCCGCAGGTTTTGCAACTTCTTTAACCGCTTTTACAACTTTAACTGCTACAGTTTTAGCAGCTTCAACTACTTTTTTCGTAGTCGTAACTTTTGTTGCTTTATTTTCACTAGGTGTTACAATAGTC
>JAYUJV010000627.1:0-4743 GCA_043764975.1 Saprospirales bacterium | reverse complement strand
TTAGGAAGTATTTTGAGCTAAGACAAGGCACAAAAAAGGGGGTGTAGCAGGGCTACATACCGTTTTTTGTAACGCAGTATTAGTTCAAAAGACGAGTAAAATCGGGTAGATTATTTCTTGAATCAGCCCTAATTTGTGAAATTTAATTTTTTTATCTACGATTCGTGTTAAGTAGTTAATTCGTTTAAATTCGTGTTAAAATTTATCTTAATTTGAAATATTTATAAATATAATTTTCAGAGTGCAAAAGTAGAATTATAGCAAACAAAAAAAAGCATTTGACCGAACGTCAAATGCTTTTTTTATTCCCAATACTCAAAGATTTTACCTCAAAATAACCATTTTACCAAAGCCATTTTTGAAATAGGTATCGGTGCCATTGTCGTATTTTTCGTAGTCCGTGCCGTCCGCTTTTTGGGCGATGATTCGGTATAGATACACGCCGTTGGCAAGGCGATCACCGAACTCGTCAGTGCCGTTCCAAGCGTATTCGGTGCGGTGTGTACCGACTCGGAGTGGACCAAGTTCGTCTTGCGAGAGTTCACGTACCACTTGGCCGCTAACGGTCATGATTTGGATTTTGAAACGCTCTGGCGCAACATTGCCAGTAAGGGTGTAAACGAATTGCGTTCGGGTGCTGAACGGATTCGGATAATTGAGTACATTCGAGATAGTAGTCTTGTTAATGACCTGAAAATCAATCTTATAGTTGTATTTATCTTTATAAACTGGATCTTGTTGTATGTCATTTAGAATCAAGTTTGTAGTGTGGTTGTCGCTCGCATCGCGCGCACGAACGAGTAGCGAATACACGCCATCTTTCGGTAGAGTAGGGGAGAACTCGATGCGCGCCGAATTGTCTTTGGCCGATGTGGCAGGGAAAAAACGAATCGCTGGGCTCGAAATCGGCACCACGTGCGCCACCGAATCTTTTGGCCCACGCAGCAAAATTGTGAACGAAGCGGTATCATTGAGCAACAAATATTTGTTTTCGTCGCGTAGCGCAATTTGTATCGTTGGCTTCGACGACACAATCTCGCCATTGAGGATGTGTTGCCCATCGAATGTGACATCGAGCAGCGGATTTCTAAGGTCTTTTTGTACAAAAAATCCTTGGATACCGATGTTGTTGAACGTAGTTTGCTCTGCTTGGTCGTTGTTCGGATTGGCAAACACGGTTATTTGTTGGCGACCACTCAGATTGCGTGTATCGAGCGTAAGTTGCGTATGTAGCGTATCGGCCGTATTGAGTGCTTTGTAGCGCTTATATTGCACGATTTCGTTGTTTTTATCGTCTTTTATACTGTATTTTACCAGTACACTATCTGTCTTGATGTCGCTGATGTTTTTTACGCTCAACGCAATGCGCATATTGTCGCCTTGCTGTAAGGTATCGCGTTTGAACTCAAAAAATACGCTCGGATCTAAGGCCATTTCGGTAACGCCTTTGTAATGCACACGCCAAAAATCGAGTTGTGGCGCAGTCCGTTTCAAGCTATCGCTGGTCACGAAACGTAACTTTAAGTACGGATATAAATTGGCATCAATACCGCTTAAACTTGTGTCTTGACTATTTTTTTTATTAATTAAAATGGTCTCAGAAGTCAAGTCTTTTTTCACGCCAATGACTTCGAGATTCACGAGGTCTTGTTTTTCTTTATTTGAAAATTTCCAAATCAGTTTTTCCCAAGATTTTGCTGGGCCAATGAGCGTGGAGGTAATTGCGCCAGAATTCCAACGACCAGGAATATTGTGCAAATCATTCACGACTTGCGTTAGGCTATCTGCCAAACGCTCTTGTGTCGGAAACGAAGCATCATTTTTACGATAAATAAAATAATAAGGTTTTGCGCCTTCTTTGAGCGTGCGACGAATGGCTTTTGCACCATTTTTTTCAAACACATTAAACAAGTTTTTGTCGCCAGCTTTCGTTGAGTCCGCCGCCCACTCTTGCGGACGATAATTTTTACTAATGTCTTGTATCGACATCAGCGCAATATAGTTTTTATTTGGCACTATATTGTCCAAAAACGCGATGAAAGTAGCGCGTTCGGCTTTGGTTCTGGTTGCAAACGAAAGCACATTTCTCCAGGTTGGCCCAGCCGTATTGCCGTAAACTTTTGAGGGAATATTCTCTTGCGCGTAGCCCGATATAGAGTCAATCATGGCCACCAAAAAGCCTTGATTGTCCATGGCATCGTAGTATGGTGCGCTTGGATTTGGGTAGCCATTCACGCCCATTTGAGGGCGAAAAGCATTGTCGATATAAATCCCATTTTGTATCTGAATTCCGACTGGTGACGGTATATATTCTGTTTTTTTATCAACCCAAACTGTATTAAGTAACTGATTGTCAGATAGTTGGTAATAATGAGATTGATTCCACCCAAGTGGATTTTTTTTGATGTAAACAAAAGAACTTGCGTTCCAGTTGTATTTTTGCGTCTTGCTCGAATCCGCTGTAATCCGCCAATAATACACCGTACTATCTCTCAACAATACATCTGGCGACCACTCTAAAAGACCACCTTTTTGAGTGATGCTTTTTTGAACTAAAACAGGACTATTGTAAGCACGCGTAGTGTCTATCTGGAGAATATATTTTTGCGCTGGTGCAAAGGCATTGGAGGTAGAAGCGCGCAACACAAACGGCGTTTCGTTCACGATACTGTATCGAGTTGGTGACACAGGTTGTGCATCGTTTGCGAGGATATAAGTCGTAAAACCTTGACCATTATTGAGGTCGTTGTTGATTTCTGCCGTTGGATCGGGTAATTCTTTGATACGATTATTGGCATCTATTTTTAACAAAAAACGATTTGTGCCAGCCGCAATTTCGCCTACTTTAGGTATCGAAAACGTGTAGCTATCCGTATTGAGTGGCGCAGTGATATTTCTACTAATATGTCTTATTTTTTTGCCATCGGGCAACACTTGTGTTAGCGTAAAATTGACGGTATCTTTTGTGGCACGGCCAATATTCGCCATGTTTATTTTTAATTTAAAACTATCCAATTGCGTATTGAGTACCGATGGCTCAATGCTAAAACTCTTTGGATCAAAGGCATAATCGGGCGTAGCATTTTGATACATTTTTACAGCAGGATCACCTTGAAATGTGAACTGATTGCTTTGCGAACCATTGATTAAACCTGGTAAAGTGCCAAACGAATTGAGCGACTCTGCCAATACTTTTGCCATTGATTGTCCATAATTTGAACCGCCTAAGCGGAAGTAAAAGTTGTTACAAATCAAGGCCAATGTATTGTCGAGGCCGTAGCTGCTCGGTGCCATAAATGCAATCGCGCCTTTGTCTTTTTCCATCACAAAACGCTCGCTGATACTACGATTGTAGGTGTGAATATTGCCAGTAAAACAGCCCAAACCAATCATAAGAGGGTAGCGTTTGCTACGTTTCCAGCCCACCGCTTCGTCGATGCTATAATCGAAAGTAGTTGAGCTTGAGTGGCCGAAATAAGTTACAATGGCACAGCCATTGTCAAGCAAATCTTTGAGTTTTTGAGAATTTGAAGTCTGAACAGGATCTATACTTGTCTTGAAAAAAGAACTGACTTCGCCACCAAATTGATTTTTTGTAATAATAGCTTCCATTTGCTTGAGGTACTGCACGATATTTAGTCCTTCTTGATCAGTACCTGCCACGTGAACGATGCGTTTCATCCACAAGCGATCATCAGTGGTGCGAGGTAGATTATTGTTGAGTTCATATTCTTTCAATTTGTCCAGATAAATCCGAATATCGTTTGGCACTAATGCAGGGATTCGCCCGGTCACGAGGCCAAATTGCTTGGTATTAGAAGCTGTAAGCAAGTTATCGCTTGCTGGATAGCCATACGTTGGCACAAAATTACGCTCATTGCGAAACTGAAAAGCTGCGGTAGTGCGCAACTCACGATACTCGATACCCTTACCCAATATTAAGAGATATTCAGGTTTTACAGTGGCAGTTTTTGCCAAATAGCTTGCAAAATTTCGGGTACAAATCACGTGGCGATTGATGCCATAAGCGAACTGGTCATACAATTGCTGAATCTCGATGACACTTGTCGAATAACTGCCGCCTTCGTAGCTTTTGCGATAATCGGCATAAGCCTGAACCCAGTTTTTACCGCCTGCCGCAGGATCCGAAAACAAGCGTTTGTTGGATAAGATTAAAAAATTAGCATCACTTTTTTTATAATCAATAAAATCAACTTTCGTTAAATCAGAAACCGTACGCACGCTGTCTGGATTGATGAGTATGCACTGACGCGCTGCATTGCTGCTCGGCAACGATAGCTTCACAAAGCCGCTATCTAAAGCACTTTCGATGCGTTCGCCATTGGCATAATCGTACAAAATAGCCGTTTTGTTATTGGTCTTGAAGTTACTGATTTTCAAGTATTTAGCATTTCCAACATTGACATTAAAACCAAAATTGGCTTTATTGTTAAAATTAAAATAACGTGGATAATTGAAATTAATGGTTGATACTCGAAACTTGCTTTCGTTGTTTCCTTTCGTAACTATCTGTAACTTATTGTTTGTCAATATCTTTGCATTGGGTAATGAAAGCGTTGGGTTTTTGACATTAAAATTGATTGTCGGTATTTCGTCTTTTGTTATGCCTTCTAAGTTTAGACTTATTTTATGACTGCCCGACCCTGTGCCGTAACGTACCGAGCAAGACGCGTCTGGCCCATTTTGGGCGATGTTGTCGGCTGGCAATAGGTAGGTTTTGTC
>JAYUJV010000626.1:0-1784 GCA_043764975.1 Saprospirales bacterium | reverse complement strand
TCAATGGAAATGTATTTTCTAATACTAATACATTGAATACCAATCAATTAGGATTACAAACGCTTTACGCAAAAAAAGGAAATTGCGTGGCTTCGGCTGTTGTGAATATTGATAAAAAACCGTTGTTGACGTTAGAAATATTGACCATGAATTACAAAAAATGTAATTCAGCACTCAGTTTGAAAGTAAAGGCATTGGGCGGAAAAGCACCTTTTCAGTACAAAACAAATTTGACGAATTGGCAATCCGAAGCTACGTTTGAAAACCTGCCAACCAACGTTTCGAGCGTTAGCGTGAAAGATGAAAATGGTTGCGAAACGAGTTTAGTTTTAGACAATGCGAGTTGTTCAAAAGTCAAATACGAACTGGTTTTGGATAGTTCAAAATTAGTCAAAACTTGTTTTGATACAAGTACTTTCGTAAAAATACACCTAAAAGGCGAATACGGAAACACGTTCTATTCCATTGATAATCAACGAACTACGCCGATTGGTATTTTCACAAACATCAAAAATGGTAAACATACGCTATACGCCAAAAGCGATGAAGCCTGTTTTTTAGATAGTTTGATTATCAATATTATTGATAAAACACAAACGAAAACAAAGTTGTTAGACACAACTATTTGCGAAGGCACGAACGTAAAAATTGCTAATAAAATATACACAAAATCTGGTTTTTATCGCGATACGCTCAAAAATATTTACGGTTGCGATAGTATTTTTAATACTAAATTATTTGTAAAATCAAGAATTTTAAAAAGTCAAAACATCACGATTTGTAACGGCGACTTTTATGGTATTAACAACAAAAAATATTTTAAAAGCAATATTTATATTGATACATTGACAGCTAATTCGTCTGGTTGCGATAGCATCGTTACGACAAATTTAAAAGTAATCAAACAAGACACAACGACTTCAATATCAACGACTTGTGATAAAAATTTGATTAAAAATGAAACATTTAAATTAAAAAATAAATATGGTTGTGATAGTATTTATATCGTAAAAGTGGGTTTCAAAAACGCTTCCGTTTTTAACCTCACACAAACGATATGCGAAGAAGCGAGCATCAAAATCAACGGTAAAATCTACGATAAAGACCTACTAACTGGTTCAGAAACGTTTTTAGGCGGCGCAAAAAACGGTTGCGATTCGGTTGTCAATATCAATTTGACAATTTCGCAAATAGAACCAGTTTTTGAGTACAAAGACCCTATTTGTTACAACTCAAATACTGGTATTATTGAAATAAAAAACATAAAAACTGGCAATGCGCCTTACGAATTGTCGTTCAATAAATCGAGTTTTAAGCCGATTCAGATTCCATATATCATCAAAAATGCTGCGCCTGGCATTTCGGGTTTGGTCATAAAAGACAAATTGGGTTGTCAATATTCGACTACATTTTTCCTCAAAAATCCGAAACAAAATCAGTTGTATTTAGGCGCAACTCGTAGCGTACATTTGGGCGATACCGCCGTACTTTCGCCTACGAGCGATTTCAAAATTGTGAACGCTACTTGGAAAAACAACAACTCTTTGAGTTGTTTGACTTGTATAAACCCAGTTGTTTCGGCTCAAAAAACAAGCATTTATTCGCTCACTGCAACTGACATAAATGGCTGTATATCAAGCGATAGCATCAAAATATTGGTCACAAAAGGCAATGATATCTATGTTCCCAATAGTTTTTCGCCAAACGGCGACAACCTCAACGATGTGTTTAGTATCTTTACGCGCAACAGCATACAAAGCGTAAACGATTTGGTCATTTTTGAC
>JAYUJV010000625.1:0-1795 GCA_043764975.1 Saprospirales bacterium | reverse complement strand
CAAAAACAAGGTTTTGGTAATCCAAATTCAAAGAAATTTTATATCGAAAGTTATGGTTGCGCCATGAATTTTAGTGATTCCGAAATCGTGGCAACCGTGTTGGCAGAAGTCGATTATCATCCGACGCGCAACATGGACGAGGCGGATTTAATCCTCATCAATACGTGTTCGATTCGCGACAAAGCGGAAGAAACGGTGCGAAAACGTCTGCAATTGTTTTCAAAAGCGAAGCGCAATCGAAAATCAATCAAAATTGGTGTGCTTGGTTGCATGGCTGAACGCTTGAAAAAAACATTGCTCGAAGAAGAAAAATTGGTCGATTTAGTTGTCGGCCCTGATGCTTATCGCGATTTGCCTAAACTCATAGGTGCAGCCGAAGTCGGCGAACGAGCCATCAATGTGCTACTCAGCAAAGAAGAAACGTACTCGGATATTAGCCCAACGCGCTTAAATTCAGATGGTGTGACGGCGTTTATTTCCATCACTCGCGGCTGTGATAATATGTGTAGCTTTTGCGTTGTGCCTTTTACACGTGGGCGCGAACGTAGCCGCGAGGCATTCAGCATCGTCGCCGAAGCCGTTGATTTGTTCGATAGAGGTTATCGCGAAGTGACGCTTTTGGGGCAAAATGTGGATAGCTATAAATGGGAAAACCCTGAAAATCAGACACTTGTGACGTTTGCCAATTTGTTAGAAATGGTCGCTAACGTCAATCCAGATTTACGGATTCGCTTTTCGACGTCGCACCCAAAAGACATTACGGACGAGGTTATTTATACGATTGCAAAATACGACAACATTTGTAATTATATACATTTGCCAGTTCAGTCGGGCAATAATCGCATTTTGGACTTGATGAATCGCACTTATACGCGCGAATGGTACATGGAACGCGTGGATAAAATCTATGAAGTGTTGCCAGATTGCACCATTTCGAGCGATATGATTTCGGGATTTTGTAGCGAAACCGAAGAAGAACATCAAGATACGCTTTCGATTATGGCTTATGTCAAATATTCTTACGCCTATATGTACTACTATTCGGAGCGACCTGGCACGTTGGCGGCTCGCAAATATAAAGACGATATTCCAGAGGATGTAAAAGTGCGCCGATTGGAGGAAATTGTGCGTTTGCAACGTCATTTGTGCTTGGAACACAACAAATTAGACCTCGGAAAGACCTTTAAAGTCTTGATTGAAGGCGATTCTAAAAAGTCAGATCAGGAGTTTAAAGGTAGAAATATGCAAAATAAAATGCTTGTTTTTCCAAAAATTGAAGGCTTAAAAAAAGGCGATTATGCCATGGTAAAAGTCACGAATGTAAATAGCGCAACGCTTTTGGGGGAAGTAGTTCGTTAAAATTAAAAGAATTAAGAAATTAAGAGAATTAAAGAAATACAAAAAAAAATTAAAAGAATTAAGAAATTAAGAGAATTAAAGAAATAGAAAAAAATATTAAAAGAATTAAGAAATTAAGAGAATTAAAGAAATAGAAAAAAATATTAAAAGAATTAAGAAATTAAGGAAATTAAAGAAATATTAATACACTTTTCGGTTTTCTTTATTTGGCTAACTCTTTTAATATAATTAATGAAATTAAGATTCGTGCACTTTTGTAAAAAGATTCTAAATACTATTATTTTAATTTTCTTAATTAATTTAATTTTCTTAATTTTCATGTGGTGTTTTATTATTTGTAACTATCCAGCATAAAAAAACTGGAAATAATAACAAAAAAAGGCTTATATTTACATTTATAAATGACAAAGAGCAAAAAAATACAAGAATTAGAGGT
>JAYUJV010000624.1:0-1797 GCA_043764975.1 Saprospirales bacterium | reverse complement strand
GGCGACGCGCCGAAGATTCGTACAACATTTCTTCTTCGTTCGTCAATGGGATTACTTTGGGTACTGGAACAGGGTGTAATTTTGCATCATCGAGCGCCACAAATGTAAAATACGCGTGGTTACTTCTTCGTGGATTGCCACCTTTTATATCGCTCGCCATCACTTCTACATAAATCTCAACCGAGGTCGTGTATGAACGTGTCACGCGCGCTTCTAGCGTAATTACATCGCCCAAACGTATTGGTTTTGTAAACGAAACATGATCCACAGAAGCTGTAACTACGTGCGCTTCGCAATGTTTTCCTGCACAAATGCCAGCCACAATGTCCATCCAACGCATCAAATTGCCGCCCATCAAGTTGCCAAGTGGATTGGTGTCGTTCGGCATAATCATTTCGGTCATGATCGTGCGACTTTCATCTACTCGTTTATCTCGCAATTTCTGAACTTCAACAACTTGATTATCAGTATTTTCCATAATTTATTTATTAATATTCAATTTATTAGGTTCTTTTAAATTTGGTGGAATAAATTCAAAATGTCAGCTTTTAGTCAATTATCGTATGGCATTAAGTATGTAAGTATTAAATATATAAGTTGTTACAATGTCTAAGACGCTCACTATTAGCAGTTTATCTCGACTTGAATACTTAATACTCAAATACTTAATACTTTTAAAAAAGACTATTCTAAAAATATATTCACAAAAACTAAAAAATCCTTTATTTCAATCAAAATCTACCGTTGCATCACGCCAGGCATTTCCACAAACGGTATTTTTTGAAAATTACGTAAGTCGATTGAACCTGGTTCAAACGTAAATGTCTTGTCGTACAATTGACCTTCAAAACTATAACTGACCATATATTCATTGGTCATGTTGAACAAACTCGCTTGTATGCTTTCGACAGGTTGCACTTCGAGCGCAGGAATTTCTTCAAAAAAGTAGCGCAAAGTACTGGTTTTTCGCACTTCACCATCTATTTCTCCATAGCCTTTCGAGACCGCCAAAATATTCTTTATCGGTTCGTCTTTTAAGTTTATCAGGTAAACCGACCAAATTTCGTCATCTATAGTTTCGGTCGGCGCAATCGCCAATACCAAATCATGTACCTCTAATTTAGGTATATCTTTTAACATGAGTGTAAAGTTATAAAGACCCATCTAAATCTTCCCAAAGGGAAGACTTGAAAATGTAGTGTGCTAATGTAGTTTAATAATGTTAATTAATTACTGATACAAAATAAAAAGCCTGTTGAAGTAATTTTTCATGAAAAAAATGAGCAATCAATTACATAAACAACTGATTATCAACCTATTATTTTAATTTTCTTAATTATTTTAATTACTTTAATTTCAAATAAAATCTATTTTGCTTCTGGAGCAAGTCGAATCGTCAAGCCATCCATTTCTTCATTTAGGCGAATCTGACAACCCAAACGGCTATTGCGTTTCACAAAAAATGCTTGGTCGAGCATATCTTCTTCATCGCGACTTTTTTTGCCCAAAAAGTGGTCGGATTCGATGTAACAATGGCAAGTCGAACACAAAGCCATGCCACCACAAGTGCCTTGCACTGGCAAATCGTAAGCCTTACACAGTTCCATGACGCTCATAGACATATCAATCGGTGCGTCTAAAATATTGGCTTCGTTATCTCTATCAATTACCGTAATTCTTATCATTTTATTGTTTTTTTTGTCAGTTAGTCTTTTTTTGTCAGTTAGTCAGTTAGTCCTAAGAATCAACACTTTATATAATTTAAAAATATTTATTTAAGTCTAAATTTGCCTCTGC
>JAYUJV010000623.1:0-1797 GCA_043764975.1 Saprospirales bacterium | reverse complement strand
GACCCGCTTGCGCCTGAAACGTATGAAATGCGTCTTGGTTAAAACTCGGATTGTAAAGCTCTTCCCAGATGCCAAGGAATTCGACCGTATTTCGGTTGCGCATCCAGCTATATATCATGGCATCGTCGCCAAAGGTTTTGATCATGTCGGTCAGCGAAATGTAGTCACTGTCCTTTATTTTCAGAATCGCAATGTCCGATCCATGTACATTTATACTTGTTTTACTCATTGTTTTAGTATGTTTTTTTGTGCAATGTTAAGGGAATTTTATCGAAAGTCGAGAGTCGAAAATCGAGAGTATTGTGCCGCAAACTCTTGATTAGATATCGCGATTCTTTCGACTTTCGACTCACGATTTTTAGCGTTTGCCATCGCGATTCTCTCGACTCTCGATTTTCGACTCTCGTCCTCTTTACTCAGACATAATTTTCCTTCTATTTTAAATATAACATAAACGCATCGAGATAAAATTTTGCCGCCCAGTTTAGTTTTTTATACCGCATATAATTACCCCAAAACGGTTTTGAGCCGTATAAGCCGCCACTGCGAGTTGGTGTGTTTATGATGGTTTCAAATATTTGTTTAGCTGCTGTTTTATAGCGTGTGTCGCCAGTCAAATCCGCCAAACGATGCAAACACAAACTGATTTGCGCATGACCCGTTATACATATATATGTGTAATCGCCTTGCCAATCGAGGTCGTATGCACCAGCCAAACGCTCATGTTGCTGATATTCTTCCAAAAGTCTATCGGCTATGAATTGAGCGCAAGCGATGGCATTTTGGTCATTGAGTAAGTGTCCAGTTTCCAAAAAACCACGTATTGTATAGGCAATTGTATGTGTATGCGCGGCTTCGGAAGCACTAAACGCCCAATATTGTATGGCGTGATTAGGTAACATTCTTGCTCGAAAGAATATTAACGCTCGTTTTATAGCTTTTTCGATATTTTCATCTTTGGCGTGTACATTTACCTCCGCCATGCCCCAAAGGATTCGGGTATAATACGAAGGTGTATAATTCGGCAAATAAGCACCTGCCACAAAGTCGCCATCTTCATCAATGATGCTACAAAGCCAGTGCGCAGCACGAATTGCGGTTTCGAGCATTTCGGTTCGCCCTTCGCGACGATAAACGGCCACCAAACCAAACAGCATCATGCCAGTATTAAACGCGCTTTCGCTGCGTCCGTCGCGACCACCAGGCAATGCGCCATTCGGAAACTGTAATCCAGCAATCCACAAAGCCGCTTCGGTCTGTATATTATTTCCCGATAAGGGTTTATATTTATTTATTAATAACTGATAATCAGGTAGATACGCGCTATTTTCGGGTAAATGCATAAAGTCATCGAACGCATACAATGTTTCGATGATATAACCAGTTGTTTCGGGATAAGCTGCCGACCAACCAAAATTACTGAGGTTTCGCAACAAAAAATACGTTGCCGAAGACCCTTGATAGTCATTCGCTTTGAAACTTTTTAAGAGCCATTCAAAGACCAACAGCGATTTTTTTACTTGTGTATTGATGTCTTTTTATTTTTAATAAGTTTTTAAAAGAAAATTTGGTCTGAGTAATTGGGGGAACGGGAGTCGAAAATCGAAAGTCGTGAGTCGAAAGAACACGCGAGGGCTAATCAAACGTTTGCCGTAAATTTCTCTCGACTCTCGATTTCTAAGTGTTTGCCGCAAGTTTCTCTCGACTCTCGATTTTCGACTCTCGATTCCCCCAATTACTCAGACCAAATTTTCTTTTAAAAAACTTATTAAAAATAAAAAGACATCAATAATCAAA
>JAYUJV010000622.1:0-4779 GCA_043764975.1 Saprospirales bacterium | reverse complement strand
AAATTGCAAAAATAAGTGATTCAGATTTGTGAATGTGCTTATTTGGTCGTAAATTGTTAAAAAATTTGTCTATGAAAAATATTACGCTTCGCTTGGCTGTGCTGTTAGCTTTGTTTTTAGCTTGTTCTTCGACAATGTCTGCGCAAGGTTTGCAAAATGAATTTGGTAAAAATCGGGTGCAACACCACGACGATTTCGATGAATGGCAGCAATACGAAACGCCAGCTTTCATCACGTATTGGTATGGAAAAGCGCGTCCGATTGGTCAAATTGCTTGTCAGATTGCGGAGGCCGAAGTGTCCGAATTGCAGCAACTCTTGGAGTATCGTACCAACGATAAAATAGAAATCATAGTCTATACCGACCTCACGGACTTGAAGCAAAGTAACATTGGCGGCGAGGAATCGTTTGTGAATGTGAGCGACGAAACGAAGGTTTATGCCAATAAAGTATTTATTCATTTTGATGGCAATCATCAACATTTGCGCCGCAATATACGCGAGGGTATTACTGGCGTTTACCTCAATGCTATGCTTTATGGCGGCAATATACAAGAGGTTTTGCAAAATGCGGTGATGTTGAACCTACCGAATTGGTACAAAAAAGGCATCGTGGCGTATGCTGCCGAAGAATGGAATCCCGAACTCGATAACCAATTGAGGGACATTATTTTAAAAAATAAATATACTGATTTTTCAAAATTTGCAGCCAAAGAGCCGCTATTGGCTGGTCATGCGTTTTGGTATTTCATCGGTCAAAATTTTGGTAAATCAACGGTTTCTAACCTCTTGTATCTCACGCGCATCAATCGCAACATCGAAAGCGGATTTATATATGTGCTTGGTGGCAATGTCACAAAAATAATGGATAGCTGGATGCAATATTTCCGCGCCCGCTATGATGAAGATACGCGCAACAAACCGACTTTTGAAAATGAAATAAAAGTACCGAATCGGAAAAAATTGCCCATTACGGAAGTGAAAATGAGTCCGAACGGTCGCCAATTGACTTATGTGCAAAACGAGATTGGGCGTTATAAAGTTTATATCTATGACCTCATTAAAAAAGAAAGAAAACTGATTTGTAAAGGCGGCTTTCGTAACAATTTTCAAGCAACGGATTATAATTATCCATTGGTAGCTTGGAAACCTAATGGCCACGAAATCAGTGTGTTATACGAACGTAGAGATATTTTAAAGTTTTTGACTTACGATACCGAAACCCAAAAAAGCAAGATAGAACTCCTTGCGCCAGATTATCAGCGCGTGTATAATATGTCGTATATTAGCAATTCGGAGTTGGTGTTTTCGGCGACTACCAATGGCTTTTCGGACATATTTATATACAAAACAATTGGTCGCACGTCAGAGAACATCACGAACGATTTTTATGACGATTTATATCCTGCACTCGTGACCCTCAATGGTCGAAAAGGCATTATTTTTAGCTCTAATCGACCCGATACGCTCTTGGCATTTTATAAGTTGGATTCCATTATGCCAATCAAAAATCTTGATTTGTTTTATTATGGACTCGATCAGCCGCGCAGCCGTTCGGCGATACAGCTCACGCATACGCCCGAACTTTCCGAAACACGCGCTATGGGTGTTGATAGCACTTGGTTTAGCTATTTGTCTGACGAAAGTGGCATCGCAGATCGCAAAACGGCACGTTTAGATACCGTGATTGCGTATTATCAAAAAATTATTTATTTGAAAAATGGCGGTCGCATCGTGACGCACCAAGATTCGACTTTTGCACAGCTCGATCCGACATTTATAGATAGTACGCGTCTTTATCCGATTCGGCAAGTGGTGGCGCGCACGCACCCTTTGGGTAATCACAATCGGAGCATTATTACGCAATCAATTGGCGGCAAAACTGGCAAAATTGCTTCATTGGTCTATAACGAAAATCAATATCGGATTTATCAAGAGCAAATTGTGCCACGCGATACCGTTGGCACGACCTATACTTATTACAAGCAAATCCAACTCAAAGAGAATCGCGATGGCGGCGCCAAAACGCGATTGCCTTTTATCGTGGATAAAACGGTAGAAGATTTACAGAAAAAATTGCCACCGCCGCCCGAAATAGATCCTAAATACAAGGATTATTTTCAGAGTGAATTTCCTGATACGCCAACCGAACCGACCGTTACGAAAGTATATACCGACGATGGCGACGTAGCCGAAAGTAAGCCTTTTGTGACGGAAATAAAAGCGCCGAGTATAAAGGGCAGCACCAAGTTTCGTCAAGGTCGAATCATCTCGTATCGCTACAAATTTCGTTTTGAGGACTTTTCGTCCAAATTCGATAACTCGCAATTGTTTGGTGGTCTGAATAGTTATGCTGGCAACAAACAAGATGGGTTTGCGCAACCGCCGATTGGTCTTTTGCTGAAAGGCAACATCAAAGAAATCATGGAAAATTATGAACTGCAAGGCGGTATTCGGATTCCGACCACCATCAATGGCAGTGAGTATTTTGCGGTTTTGGACAACCGAAAAAACCGTTGGGACAAGCGTTATGCTTATTACAGACAAAGCAAGTTTTTTGCTGACGATGTAACGTTTGGTGTGCCGCCGCGTCGTCGCGAAATCACGAATCTGGCCTACACCGAGTGGCGTTATCCCTTGGATATATTCAATAGTTTTCGCTTTTCGGGTACGTTCAGAATGGACCAAACGGTGCAACTTTCTACGGATTCGATACAGTTTAAAGTGCCTACGCGCCGACAGCAGCGCATTGGCCTAAAGGCAGATTATGTGTTCGACAATACCTTGGATGCAAGTCTGAATATCAAAAACGGAACGCGCGCTAAGTTTTCGATAGAAGTGCTCAAAAAAATGCAAATACAACTTGTCGATAATGCTCAATTTAAGCTCAATAAAGGTTTTATGACGGTACTTTCTATGGATGTACGCCATTACCAACGGCTCGATAAGCGTTCGGTTTTGGCATTCCGCTTGGCTGGTGCGACCACTTTTGGCTCAGAAGGTATTTTGTTTTACCTCGGCGGCGTAGATCAAGGCTTCAACAATGGTTTCGACAACAGTATTTCGGTGCCGAAAGGCGATTTTGCGTATCAGACCTTTGCGGCGCAGATGCGCGGCTTCCGAACCAATATCCGCAACGGACAATCTTATTTGTTGCTCAATACGGAGTTGCGCGTGCCGTTTATGCGCTACATAAAAGACACTTGGCGCAATGGTTTTTTGGGCAATCTGCAAGCCGTTGGCTTCTTCGATACAGGTACTGCATGGCACGGACTTTCGCCTTTCGGCAAAGACAATCCCCTGAATACCGTGGTGGTCAGCAACCCACTTTCGCCGATTAGCATCAAGGTTAATTATTTTCGCGACCCGATCATAGCAGGTGTGGGCTATGGTTTGCGCACGACCTTGTTTGGTTATTTTATAAAAGTAGATCGCGCATGGGGCATCGAAACCCGAACGGTACTCGCGCCAGTTTGGCACTTTAGTATTGGGAGCGATTTTTAAACAAAAACCCCGAACGCGGTAGCGTTCGGGGTTTGGAAGATTATTTATAGTCTATTTTTAAGCCCATTCTTCTAATGTCAGATAGAGATAAATCGAATTTTTTTAAATATTTATTCTCTCTTCTAATTGTATTCCACGGATATGCATTTAAAGTATCTACAGAAAAAAAATAAACAGATAGTGTGTCTTTAGGTAGTTTAGCAAATTGTTCTTCTAAATTCGTAAGGTGTTCAATAAATACCCCCTCATTAGGTTTTAGTATTATAAAATGGTCATTGGTTTTTGGAAGACTATCTCCATAATAAGTTTTATGTGGTATATCGCCATTGGCTATATAAGAACTTACTATATTTTTAGATTGATTATTGATTGAATAACCATATTTTTTTACACAACTCAACTCTAAGAACATTAAAAAAGATATAGTTAAGATAATAATTTGATTAATATTTTTCATTTTTTTAATATTTTATTTGTTTAATAAAGAATTAACGTTTACGTCTAGGAAAAAAAGTTTCATAAGTATAATTCCTATATGGCGTGTTCCATGATAATCCAAAATGTTTGTTAAAATAATTAGATGCATCATAATTATGCTCAATTTTGTATTTTTTCCCAAATATTTCCTCTCCAAAATAATTGATTATTATTTTTAAGGTATATTAAATCTTTGTTTAAAGGTTCAAACTCAAAAAAACACCTATCAAAATTTGCTAAGGTTATCGTAAAAAAATTATTTATTTCTGTATCAATATCTTCTTTAAATATTTGAAATAATATTCGACTTTTGTATAAAGTAGTTCCAGAAATAATTGTGTTTATTGAAAATATTATCTGATTATAATTTATTGAATTATATGTTTTTGAGAACAAATATTTAGATTTTGGTAATACTAGCAATCCTTTTTTATAGTCAAATGTTTTTCCTATTTTGTAATTAAAATTTAAATTACACGTTACATCTGGCTCAAAATCAGTCGGAAAATTAACTTGAAAATATAAACTGTCAGGTGATAATCTATTTTCTTTTTTAACTTCATATTTAAAGCCGTCTTGTTTTATATATTTCTCTTCACTAGTTAATTCAAGAATATCATTTGATATAACTGACCATTTTCCTTTAGAAGCAATGTCACATTGCTCAACTACTGGTGTAAATGTAATTTTAGGGTTTTTAAGGATATATGTACCATCAGACTTAAGTTCAAGTTCTTCTGAACTTCCATAAGGCGTAAATGTACCCTGTTGAAGACCTTTTTTAGTTGTTGCTATTTTT
>JAYUJV010000621.1:0-4779 GCA_043764975.1 Saprospirales bacterium | reverse complement strand
TACATTTTTTTATTATCAGAAGGAGAAAACAATACATCGTGTTGGTCGGGATGATGATTTGGATATATTTCAAAATAAGGCAAAGACGTTCCGATTTTGTAACCACCAATTTTAGTCGTATTGGTTTGTGAAGTAAATCCATCAGTCGAACGATACAAATTTGAGCCACCAATGAACACAGCGTTGGTTTGAGGCTGCACTTTCACAAGCAAATCATAACCACCTTGACAAGTATAAGTATCGAATTGAGCGCCTTTCGGCAAATTATCAGACAAATCTATCCAAGCGCCAGTCGTGGTTGTGCCAGTTCCTTTTTCATAATTGTAACGCCAAAGACTCGCCCAATCTTCACTCGTGATGAAGAAAGATTTATGACCATAACCTTTCGTAGAGCCTAAAAAATATACTTCATTTTCGTTGTTCGGATTGATGCCAATCACGATACGGTCATAAACTGGCGGAAAATTGGTTGGTGTGATATTCGTCCAATCCAAACCACCATTTGTAGAACGATAAATGCCTTTATCCGTTCCATCGCTACTAAAAACGGCATAAAAAACACCAGTTGTCGTGACCGCCACATCAGTATAATACGAAGATTTGGCTGCACCATTTCCCTTTACTTGTGCAAAAGTAGTTCCTCCGTTCCAGCTTCGATATATGCCACCGTAAGTAGCCATCAGCACCACATCGTCCACCAAATTGCTTGGGTCAGTGACTGTTCGCCAACCAACTTGATATATTTGTGTAAATTGACCTGCATTTCCACCACTCGTGGACGCAAGTGGCGACCAATTCAAGCCATTGTCGATAGATTTGTACATACCATCGCCCAGAAAAAACGAACTGCCACCACTTGCCGATGTGCCAGTGCCTTCGCCAGTGAGCGCGTACCAAGTATCGGTTTTACCAACACGTTTGTCTTGCGTAATACTCACAATACCTAAATTATTACCCAAACCTTTGGTTGGCGTCCAAGTCTGACCAGCATCTTCGGTAACGAAAACACCGCCAGAAACGCAACCCGCAATGATGCGATTTTCGTTGTTCACATCTATCGCCATGGCGCGCGTTCGACCACCAATGTTCCAAGGCCCACGCGATTGCCAAGGGTTTGCACGACCAATATTATTGCTGTTTGCCAAAGGCAGATTGCGCGCAAATGCCAACTCGGCGGCACGAATACCATCTGGAATCCGACCAGTGGCAGGATCTACCAAACGTTCGGTTTCCCACTCGTCACGTGCTTCGCCGCCTTCTTCGGCTTCGCCAAATTGAAATTCATTTTCTGTTTCTTGTTTTTCAATTTTATGACTATTATTTATATAAAATACTGAAAAACAAAGTGTTAGAACGATAAAAATGTATATTACTTTTTTCATTTTGTTGATGTTTTATGAAAATTAAATTGGTTTGGTATTTATTTCGGCTTTTATTTCAACTTGCTATTTTCCTTTTTAGGTGGTAAAAAGTTTTCGCCAGTCACTACGCTTTTACCAGTTTGGCTCTCTAATTCTTTCCTTGCATTTTTGGCAATTGATCCGCCTTTTTTACTGGCAACTGCATTTTCAATTATGCCTTGGGCTTGGTCGGTATCGGCGATTTGTCTTGTAGAAAGTTCCGCCAATGCTGTAAATAGCAATTCCGCTTCGTTCATGTGGTCTCGTAGGTTTTGAGATTTCAAACCTTTCAAGTCTTTATGATTTTTTACCGTCAAGCCAGTCCACTCTTGATGTATGATATTGGTCAGCATCGCAAATTCGTCACGCTCAGTTACGCCACTTTCTTTCCAATAATCGGTTAGTTTATTTCGGGTTTCCTGCCCGGTCATTCGTTGTTGAATCCACTTTTCGCTGCGCCCCATTTTCTGCCAATTTTCTCTGGCTCTATCCATACTCATGGCTGGATCTTGTATTTCTTGCAAGCGTTCATACCCAACTTTCGCCAACCATTGTTTAAATGGCTCTGCTTTTGGGCTTGGAATGGACTGGATTATGCGGAATATTTGCTCTACATTGCCTACATCTGTCAAACGCATTTTGCCATCTTCTGCTTCTAATTTCAACTGGTTACAATTTGTAACCAGTTCATTCCCTTCTTTAAGAAGTCTATTTTTCAATACTTTCCAATAGTTTCTTGCTCTATCAACAGTAGGTTGGTCAGTAAGAATACCAACAATATCTATAATACTAAAAAACCATATTTCGTTGTCGTTGTCGTATTGAGAACGAACTTTCTTATCTTCAAATATTTTTATATTGCTCATATTTTTAATTGTTAATTGTTAATGGTTAATGGTTAATTGTTAATGGTTAATTGTAAATTATTAATGTTTAATGTATGGTTTTGTTTTCATTAATAATTAACCATTTTTACCATTATTTTTAATATTGGATTTGGTTGTTTTTATAATGCTAGTTATCAGTTTTATAATTTCTAAAGCATCGGTGTTTATACTTTCAAATTCGCTTTTTGATAGATAATTTGTAGCATATAAAAGCTCTAACCAATAAATTGTTTCATTAATTTCTTTTTGAGCAATAGAAAACTTATGTATAAAATCGGGTTTACTTTGACTATGTTCTGCCTCTCTAGCCATTGCCCCTGGATTAGTACCACTTCTTAATAATTGTTTACTTAATACAAATTCTTTCTTTTCTGTAATCAGATATTGATAGAGTTTTACAATTCGTATTGCAAACTCAAAGCTCTTTTTCTTTATTATATTATCTTTCATATTTACAATTAACCATTTACAATTAACAATTAGTTATCATTTACAATTAACAATTAATCATTGTTTGAATTTCATCTATCAATTGTTGCTCGGTAGGTAAGTAAAGTTGATATTTACTGGCGACGATATTGTTGTTGTTTTCAGGTAAAGTAATTTTTACAACTGCATCATTTTTATCAGTACAAAGCAAAATACCAATGGTTGAATTTTCAAAATCTTGTTTTTCAAATCTATCATAATAATTTACATACATCTGTAACTGACCAATATCTTGATGAGCTAGCTTACTCGTTTTTATTTCAATGATGACAAAACATTGCAACAAGCGGTTATAAAAAACCAAATCTACAAAAAAATCATCGCCTTCTATATGTATTCGTTTTTGTCTTGCTACAAACGAGAAACCGTTGCCCAATTCTAATATAAAATCTTGTAAATGCGTAATAATGGCCGTTTCTAAATCTTTTTCATAGTAAGCTGTTTCACGGCGTAATCCCAAAAACTCCAATATCATTGGGTCTTTTATTATTTCTTTGGCATCGGTAGGTAATTTTTCTTCTCGAGCTACTGACAATACAGCTTGCACGTCGTTACTCAACAATAATCGTTCAAATAGTAAGCTATTCACTTGTCGTTCCAATTGCCTTGCAGTCCAATTATTTTTCTCGGTTTCGGCTATGTAAAAATCTTTTTTGTCTTGGTTTTCAATGCTCAATAAGGTTTTGTAATGTGTCCAACTGAATTGCGTCCGCAGTGCGGACGCAATTGGAAACTGTCTGAAAAACTGTCTGTATCGTTCCAATTGCCTTACGGTAAAACCAGTGCCAAACTGAGGTTGAAACTCATCAGAAATAGATTTTATAAGATATGAGCCATAATCTGCTCGGTCTTTGCCTAGCTGTTGCTCTTCAAAAATAACTTTACCAATTTGCCAATACATCAAAACCCTTTCATTATCTACTGCACGAATTGCATTTGATTGAGCATTGTTTATGATTACTTTTATCTGAGCTAATATATGATGATTAAGTTCCATTTATACCAAATTTTCGTAAATAATAATTTTAGGTTTTACTGATATATTGTCTTTTGAATAACTCAATTAATTGGGGAATCTACCTATAAAAATTCGATGCCATTATTTATTTTCTTAATTTTCTTAATTCTCTTAATTTCTTTCATTCAAAAAAATCACAACTCCAACGCCGCATTGCTCGATGCCCTCACACTTATTGTCAAATTGGCATCATTACGTAGTTTTTGCTGATAAGACGGAATCATTTCTTTCAATTTTGAAGCCCAAGCCTCGGTTTCTACTTGATCTTTAAAGCAATTTTTTATCAAATCCAACATGATGCTGACCGAAGTTGATGCGCCAGGCGATGCGCCCAACAAGGCTGCAATTGTACCGTCAGCTGCCGTTACGATTTCGGTTCCGAACTCCAAAACGCCGCCATCGTGTTCATCTTTTTTGATGACTTGCACACGCTTACCAGCTTCGGCGAGCGTCCAATCTTCGAGTTTGGCATCTATGACATATTCGCGCAAGGCTTCCATTCTGTCCGACTGGCTTTGCGTAACTTGTTCTATCAAATATTTGGTCAAAGGCAAGTTATGAATCCATGCACCAAACATAGACGTAATGTTGTCGAAATGGATAGAAAGTGGCAAATCAAACACTGAACCTTCGTTCAAAAACTTGGTCGTGAAACCTGCATACGGTCCAAACAACAAGGCTTTTTCGCCATCAATCACACGTGTATCGAGGTGCGGAACAGACATGGGCGGCGCGCCAATCGCTGCTTTTCCATACACTTTTGCATGGTGTTTTTCAATCAATTCTTTGTTTTTACAAACCAACCATTGTCCGCTTACAGGAAAACCGCCAAAGCCTTTTCCTTCTGGAATATCCGATTTTTCGAGCAATGGCAACGAGCCACCACCTGCGCCAATGAACACAAATTGTGTCCGAACATTGCGTTCTTTGCCTGTTTTTTTATCTTCTACGCGTACATTCCACGTTTTATCAGCATTTTGAGTCA
>JAYUJV010000620.1:0-4779 GCA_043764975.1 Saprospirales bacterium | reverse complement strand
CGGGAATTGAGTATCGAATAGTTTCCAAAAATTGCAACAATTTGAAATGTTCGCCTTCAGACAAAACGCCGTCTTCGAGAAAAGTATCGAGTAACTTTAAGAACAATTGATTCGAGTTTCGAGCATTTTCGACGCTGCGCGTTTGTTCCTCTATGGAATGTAAAAAGTACGAACCTTCTTGGTAATTCATCTTATTGTCAAGCACCAAATTATTAACTTCGTTTTTGATGTCCACAATTCTACACAACGTAGCATCATAAGAAAGTGTACCGCTTTCGTATTGCTCATGTATGTCAAAAATAGATTTTTTATACTGTTGTAAAAACTTTTTTCTTCTTCTCAAAATCACAAAACCAGCTATTGCCGAACCCAAACCAAAGGTAATGGCGATGCCAAATTCGTTCAGAAAGCCATAATCTTTTAATTTTCCAAAAAGCAAAGCAATTGGATACGAGTTTTTGATTGCGCCATCGTGTGCCAGTGTGTATTCTATGTCCGAAAAATCTTCTTTTGTCAATGCTTTTTCAGGTTCTAGGTTATTAACGTGCGTTACAAATATTTTTTCAGCTTCATTAATTTGGTCATTTCCTATTTTTTTTCTGACATCTGACCACTGACCAAGTTGAAAGTTTTTATTGTATTTTTCAGAAATTAAATCATTCGATTTTTTGAAAAAATAGGCAAATTCTTTTATCGTTTTTTTATCGTTATAAATCGAAAGTTCTATTTCTAATTTTGTTTTATTTTTCTTAATGTCTTCATTGTCAATGTTTTGTGAATTTATTTTCGCCAAATTTTTTGAAATTTCTGCTTTTTTCTGATCTACATATATGATCAATTCATCTACAGAAGGATCCAAAATTTCGTGACCACCAAATCGCTTAAAATGCTCATAACTGAGTTTTACTTTATTACCTACGCCAGGGTGCGTAATCATAATCATATAAAAATTGCTCGGTATATTGTATTCTACACCTCCAAACATCAATTTTGTTTTTGGATAATCCAATTTTTCCCAAATCTCAGGGCCAAATAAAGTTTCTGGATTTATTTTATCAAAATTATCGACTACGCAAACAAAATTTTGTTTGGGCGATGCCACACATTTTTCCCAAAAAGTCAACAATTCACCTTTTATATATTTGCCTTGTTCATTTTTGTAACCAATATATTGCTTATGAAATTCGTAATCCATGGCAGGCGAGCAGCGAATCATGAGTTGATTTTGTTCTGCACCACCAATCAAATTTGCCAATCGAGTAGTTAAAGTTGTCGTGCCACAACCTGTAACAGAAGAAGTGAGAAAGTATTTTTTTTCAACCAAATTATTAAAATAATATTTTAGTTTTGAAAACTCCATACCTGGCACAAATGGTTTTGATATTAACTTAAATATTTGTGTATCAGGCAATGATGTATGCTGAAAGTTGTTATATATTGTCGCAATACTGTCTTGGCTTTTATCAAGTGTTTGATAATTGGCATCAATAATTTTATCCAATTCTGACCAATAAGGATCTTTTTGGTCTTGAAAACCAAAGTAGAGTAGGGCAGACAACAACATGATGCCTAACCCAATGAGTAAGTAAGTAGTTTGTTTTTTCATAGTATTTTAAATAAAAAGTCGATATTGTACCTGATACGTTTTTGTAAGTTTGTCTTAACAATTAAACAACTCAACAATTCAACAATTTATAACTTATTCGATTTCCCCATATAATTGCTCAATTTATACAACACGCGTGCGCCAACGTTTCCGTCCCAATCATGTCCAACACCTGCAACTTCGTTGAGATCGAAACCAATAATCGTTCGCCCACTATCCACCACTAATTTGATGAGAAACATGGCTTCTTGAAACTCTAAACCGCCAGGAACTGGCGTGCCAGTGTTCGGGCAAAGACTCGGAACAAGTGAATCTATATCGAAACTGATATATACTTTTTTTGGCAACATTTCGATTGCATTCAAGAAAATACTATGCAACGAAACTTCTTTTTTATAGACTTCTTTTTTCAAATAACTATCATAAAACGTAATGACTCGACCGTTCGATTTTTCGACCAAATCGGCTTCTTCTTGACAATTATCACGTATTCCAACTTGAACTATACGTTTTACTTCCTTGACTTTCAGTACATTATAAAAAATAGAAGCATGTGAAAACTCAAAGCCTTCATAAGCATTACGCAGGTCTTGATGTGCATCGAAATGCAAAATACCAAACGAGGAATGTTGCTCTGCAAGTGCTTGAATGTAGCCAAGCGGCGTGCTATGATCACCACCAACTAAGCCAACCAATTTGCCTTGCGCCATAAGTGATTTTGTACTTTCATACACCCATAGACGCAACTCATCGCATGCCGAATTGACGGAATCCAAGACGGCCTTCATGTCTTGATTTTCGTTTACATTTCCACCATTTTCTAAAAACTCAATGTATGGTTTTGCCAACGTCCGATTCGATTTGCTCACCGCAAGCCAATCTTGATCCAACGGACGCATATAAATACCCATTTTCCAAGCATCTTTGATTTCGGGATCATATAAATCCAATTGTCCCGAACAATCCAAAATGTTTTGCGCACCAGTCGCCGTACCATCGCTAAACGAAACCGTAACGTCCCAAGGCACAGGCATCAACACGATACTTGCATCATTTTCATCGAACGGCAAACCAATGAAGTTGCTATTGTTTAAGCCTACGCCCGAAGGATTAAAATTATCTATTTTTTCTTGTTTTGTCATTGTCTAATTTTTGTTTTGAAATCGAGAGTCGAGAGTCGAAAGTTGCTGTTTGCGAAGAATCGAGAGTCGAAAATCGAGAGTCGAAAGTTTCTGCTTGCGATAGTCCGAGTGTTTATCCGAAATCTCTTTCAAATAATACTCCATTTTCTCCAACAATAGCTGAATCTAATTCTTCTGCTAAGTTTTGTAATTTTCTTTTTGATATTTCATAGAACCAAACCGAAGCAAAAGAATAAATTTTGTAGGTATTTGCATCAATGGCACATAAAACATCCCATTCGCCACTATCATAATATTCAATAGCATGTTGTAAAATTATTTCCTTTCCATTGTCATCAACTGAAACAATAAAAGATTCTACAAAACGTAATTTTTTATCGTTTCCAATTGCATCTTTAATTTTTTTTAAACTAAAAGGACTACTTTTTTTCGTTTTTGAACTATTTTTTGTAAAATATATTTGATATTCGCTCATTGGATTATGTATTTTTAAATTGATTGATTTTCCAATTTTCTAGAAAATTAAACCGCCACGCTTGCTTTTATGTGCGGATGCGGATTGTAATCTACGAGCGTAAAGTCCTCAAAGGTAAACGAAAAAATGTTTTTTACTTCTTTATTAATCAATATTTTGGGAAGTGCGCGCGGTTCGCGGCTCAATTGTAAAGCTGCTTGTTCAAAATGATTGTTATATAGGTGTAAATCGCCGAATGTATGCACAAATTCACCACAATCCATGTCGCAAACTTGCGCAATCATCATGGTTAGCAACGCATACGAAGCAATATTGAAAGGTACACCAAGGAAACAATCCGCCGAACGTTGATATAATTGACAAGAGAGTTTTGCCCGCGAAACGACGTTGCCATCAGCATCAAACTTAGCTGGTGTAACATAAAATTGGAACAACGCATGGCAAGGCGTGAGCGCCATTTCGTCCAATTCGCCTACATTCCAGGCATTGACGAGTATGCGGCGACTATCAGGATTTTGCTTCAACGTTTTGATAACTTGCGAAATTTGATCTATCAATTTGCCATCTTTCGTTTCCCAAGCGCGCCATTGTTTACCATAAACTGAGCCCAAATCTCCGTTGGCATCGGCCCATTCGTCCCAAATTTTTACGCCATTGTCGTTCAGATATTTTGTGTTTGTATCGCCATTCAAAAACCAAAGTAATTCGTAAACGATTGATTTTAGGTGCAATTTTTTGGTCGTCAGCATCGGAAAACCTTCATTGAGGTCGAAGCGAACTTGATACCCAAACACACTTCGCGTACCCACGCCTGTCCGATCCGATTTGTCCACACCATGATCCAAGATGTGTTGCAACATTTTTTGATAAGCTACCATTTTCTACAGTTATATGTTTAAGTTGCAAAACTACTAAGACTAATTTAGAAAATTGAAATTATTTTAAAAATTAAAAGTATTAAAATTCAAATAAAAATAGAAAAGCAAAATCTCAAAACAGAGATTTTGCTTTTTTTATGCCAAATTGAAAACCAAAACCATGATTTAGCGTTATAAAGCATAGTTAAAAGTTGTTTTCGAAATATTAAAACGACACTTAAAAAAGATAAAAAAGAAAGAAAAAACGATATGTCATATTCATCTTTAAGAGATTGTGTAAACGATTTGGAGCGCAACGGAATGTTGATTCGAGTGAGCGAAGAGGTCAATCCCGACCTCGAAATGGCGGAAATTCATCGCCGAATATACGAGATGCAAGGCCCAGCGGTGTTGTATGAAAAGGTAAAAGGCAGTCCATTTCAAGCCGTTTCTAATATATATGCTACGGCGGATCAGACCGAATTTATATTCAGAAAGACGTTGCCAAACGTTCAGAAAGTTATAGAATTGAAAGCCGATCCTGGCAATTTTTTTAAAAATCCGATGCGATATTTGAGTGCGCCATTTACAGCTTTGACTGCTTTGCCGATGAAGAAATGGTTCAAAGCACCAATCCAATATGGTGAAACGACCATTGACCAATTGCCGCTCGTGAAGTCTTGGCCAATGGACGGCGGC
>JAYUJV010000619.1:0-4779 GCA_043764975.1 Saprospirales bacterium | reverse complement strand
TGACAGATAGCGCTGATCTTGATGCTGCAGTAAGTACTGTTTGTGATACTTTAGGTAGCTCAAACCGCAGCAAGCACCGTGCAATTTTTTACTACTTGCTAGTGAAAAACTTAGGTCAAGAAGGTTTTTACGCTTAATAAAAAACGATAACCAAACGAATAACATCAAACAGGGTACTCAATTTATTTTTGAGTACCCTGTTTTTTTATGTCTAAAAATTCGCAAAAACAAGTCGAAACCTTATAATACTAGCCAACTTTGCATTAAAACAACTTTATTTATCTAATATTATTGATTTTTATAAAATAAAATTTTTATTATATAAAAATAACACCTATATTTATGTGTTTTTTCGGAAGAAAGAAATAAAAACCAACGTTCGGAAGCAATGCGTAGTTTTAAATTATATCAATTGCTTTACCTTTTACTTAATTCTTAAAGTTTCAGCACACATGAAAAAATTATTACTAAGCATTTCAGCAATTGTATTGCTATTCACGGCTTGTCAGCGCGATGGCGTAAAAGACAAAGCCACAACAAACCCAGACTCAAACCCAAGCAACGTGTTGGAGTCGAACGATAGTCCCGTAAGACCAAACGATGGCACACCATTGAGCAAAGATCAACTCGATGAACGCATCAAGGCCATTATGCAAACCAAAAAAGATTTTAATTGGGCTTGGATGGACGACAACTTCTTCTGGAGTGCCGTAAATGCAACGCGCCCAATAGTTGCCATCGGTTACAAACCGACTGGCGAAGGCGACATCAGCGACAAAATACACGAAATAGATATAAAAAGTAAAAACTGGAAAGCAACACACGATGCACTCGTTGCTTTTATCCTGACCGAATACAATACATTGCATAGCGACAAGCCGCTAACCGAAAAAGACATCATGATCGAAGACGACAACGTGTTGCCTCGCATTGTGGTTCGCATGGCAGATTACGATGTATTGTCAAAAATCCGACACCTCAAAAACGTGCGTTATATGGATGTACTCGATTACAGCATCTCTGGCGACGAACGTTCTGGAAGCGGTTGCGGCGGTACATTGCCAGCTTCAGTTCCAGCCGCAGACTTGACCACCATCACACCCAATGCACGTGTGCCTTGGAACTTTACGACCATGGGCATCCCAGCGGCTTGGAACACAACTGGTGCTGCCAATGGTGCAGGTATCACAATCGGTGTCATAGACGCAGGTATCAGTAGTACACAACCAATGTTGAATGCAGATTTTGCTTCGGGTTTATCGACAGGTCGTACTGTTACTACAAGTGCTACTTATGGTACTTCGGCTTTCAATACTTGTACGCATGGCACGAGCATGTGCGGATTGGCAGTAGGCCCACGTAACAACAGCGGCGCCACGATGGGTGTGGCTTGGAAATCGAACCTAAAATTTATCCGTGGGGCCGAAGACGTTATCCTCGATGGCTCTGATGAACAAACTGGCGTAAAAAATGCTATGATAGAAATGGGCAATACTGCTGCTGTAAAAGTAATTAGCATATCGTTGGGTACACCTTTTTATAGTGGCACGCTCGAAGATGGCGTAAACTATGCTTATGGTAAAGGGAAAATGATATTCGCAGCAGCAGGTACTTCTACTTGGTACACGAGCTGGTGGGGCGTTATATACCCAGCCAAATTAGAAAAATGCGTAGCCATGACTGGCATAAAAGAAAGTGGTGCAACTTGCGCTATTTGTCACGATGGCTCAGAAGTTGATTTCACAATCACGATGGAGCGCACTGCAGACAGCAATCGCAATTCATTGTCATACCATTCGTCAGGCACAGCGCCCTCTTATGTAGGTGGCTCGTCTTGCGCAACAGCGATGGGCGCAGGTATTGCAGCCTTAGTTTGGTCTGCTACACCGACCTTGACACGCGAAAAAGTATTGACAGCTTTATCGACGACTGCTCAATACAAAGCTGCTAAAAATGGTACTTGGGGTTGGGGACGCATAGATCCAAGCGCAGCCATTGCTAAAGGGAAAACCTTATAATAAGTCAACATTATCGCTTAGTCATTTTTGTCAGTTAGCCCTTGACAATCAAACTTAAACATGATTTTTTTGTCTTAATACTGAATATTAAAAATCATTTAAAAAATAATCTAATACTTTTCGTAAATACCAAAGACTAAATATTGTTATAATAGAAGCAGTATTTAGTCTTTTTGTTTTAAATCTAAAACAAAAAGCAACTTTTAGCAGCTTGAAAATGTCTTTTTAATACTCATTTTATTTTGAAAATAAGTAAAAATAAGATTAAACCTTTTGTGAAAACAAAAGTCTAACAAAATACAGTTTCTATATCACTCAATTAATATATATCAATGACAGAACAAAGTACATATCGAAAACCACCTACGGGCAGTTTGAAGCCATATACTGGAACGTGGGGCAAGGCTCAAGCGTACCATTTGGCTCGTCGTGCCATGATTGGTGCTACCAAAAAAGAAATGGACACCTTTGCAGGTATGACCATGAAAAATGCAGTAGCCGCCCTACTCAATGTAGCACCTGCTGACTTGACACCTGCACCGCCAATCGTGTATGCACAATACACCAATAGCTACAACGGTACAACGCCACTCAATACCGTGGATGATCCGATTCCTGTAGGCAGTACTTGGGTAAAAGCCAAAAACGAACCACTATTAAGTGGTATTGATGGTCGTAGAACCAACTCCATAAAAGCATGGTGGACTGGTCAAATCCTACAATCTAAGCCAACTGTGTTGGAAAATATGGTTATCTTTTGGCACAATCACTTTGCAACGGAGTTTGGTACGGTGAATGACGGACGATATTTGTATCAACACAATACCATACTACGCAAAAATGCTTTGGGTAATCTCAAAACATTTGCAAAAGACATTACATTAGATCCATGTATGTTGCGTTTCCTCAATGGTGACAAAAACATAGCGAAAGCACCAGATGAAAACTACGGCCGTGAACTACAAGAGTTATTTACGGTTGGGAAAGGCTTGGGTTCTAAATATACAGAAGACGATGTGAAAGCTGCGGCAAGGGTCTTGACTGGCTACACGAACAAACCACAAGCAAAAGATACGGCAAACGGAAACGATATATCTTCGCTCTTCGATGCTACACGACACGATGCGACAGACAAGAAATTTTCGGCGTTTTATGGCAGTAAAGTCATAAAAGGACAAGCAGCAGCCAATGGCGCAAAAGAGCTTGACGAATTGCTGGATATGATTTTCGCAACGAACGAAGTGGCTTTGTTCATGGCTCGTAAGTTGTATATTTATTTCGTATATTACGATATAACACCACAAATCGAAACAGATGTGATTGTGCCTTTGGCAGACGTGTTGCGCAATAGTAATTACGACATCAAACTAACGTTAGAAGCCTTGTTTTCATCAGAACATTTTTATGATGCCAACAACATGGCTTGTTTCATAAAGCAGCCGATAGACCATTATTTAGGTGTATTGCGTACTTTTGAAATCACTAAATATATTCCTGTGGCAACAGGAAACCAGCCAGAATTGTGGTACAGAACCATGGATCAAATCATGCGTGGTTTGCAACAGATGCAACAGAACATAGGTGATCCGCCGAATGTAGCTGGTTGGCCTGCGTTTTATCAAGTACCGAGTTTCCATGAGTTATGGGTCAATTCGGCGACTTTGGCACCGCGCGAAAACCAATTGTTGAACTTATTAGGTAATAGTTTCAACGTTTCGATGAAGCAAGGTGCAGCAGGCACAGCGAAAGTATATCAGACAAAAATTAGTTTTTTGGCTTGGATAAAAGACAATGTAGCCAAACCAAGCGACCCGAATGATGTCGTAAAAACAATGAACGAAGTCTTGTTTGCAGCACAACTGACGCAAGCGCAACTCGATAAATACAAAACAGACAAACTCCTTGGCGGTAAACTGACCGACAATTATTGGACGACGGCTTGGAACGACTACATCGCCGCACCAACTGATGCAGCTAAACTAAAAGTCGTAACCAATGCGACCAATGGTTTGTTAGTCGAGTGGTTTAGGTTTGCAGAAATGCACTTATCTTAGGGGAATTAAGAAAATTAAGAAAATTAAAAAAATGAAAGAAATTAAAAAAATACAGTTTGTGTAGCTTTTTAATTTTCTCTTTTAATTTTTTCATTTTTAGTAATGAAATTTAGTTTATTAAATATTATTTCAAAGTAACATTTGGTAATCTACGTTGGAAAGTCCCTCCTTTGGAGAGATTAACTACGTTGAGGGCTTCGCCGTTTAGGGAGGTCAATTATTTAACTAATTTAAAATCAATGATTTAGGTTTATTTTTTTTCATTTTATTAATAAAATATAAAAAAATAGCTGAATCGCTTTTATATAATGAAAAGAAGAAATTTTGTAAAATCTATACCTGCGCTTACGATTCCTTCGTTTTTAGGAGGATTTGCAGTACGCGCATTGGGCGAAAATCCGATGCTTTCGGCACTCGTGAACGCCTATACTGAGACCGACCACGTGTTGGTACTCATACAACTCAATGGTGGTAATGATGGCCTAAACATGGTTATCCCACTCGATCAATACACGAACATGACAGCTGCACGTGGCAACCTCGTGCAAGACGAAGCGAAAGTATTGAAACTGACCGACAAAACTGGCTTGCACCCAGCCATGACTGGCCTCAAAACCCTTTATGACGAAGGCAAACTAAACGTAATGCAAAGTGTCGGTTATCCAACGCCGAGCTTTTCGCACTTCCGCGCAACCGATATTTGGATG
>JAYUJV010000618.1:0-1801 GCA_043764975.1 Saprospirales bacterium | reverse complement strand
GACTTAGTTTGGCGTTATTTTATCAAAAAAATGAAAAAAGGATTTATTTTAGCGATTGCAATGGTCGCAACTATGTTCAGTGCAAATGCACAAAATGCAAAATTTGGTTACACAAATTCAACTGCTATCTTGGCCGAAATGCCGGAGGTAAAAAGTGCAGAATCAACTATCGAAACTTTCGGTAAGCAATTGCAAAAGCAAGGACAAGAGATGGTTACGTCTTTACAGAACAAGTACCAAGACCTTGCAAAAAAGGAAAAAGCTGGTGAAATGTCGCCAAAACAACTCAATGATGCACAAGCTGAATTGAAGAAAGAAGAAGAAGAAATCGGCAAATACGAGCAAGAAATGCAAGCAAAAGTAGGCGAAAAGCGTACAACTTTGTTGCAACCTATCTTGGATCGCGTCAATAAAGCCATTGCTGATGTAGCAAAAGAAAACGGATATGCTTACATATTCGACGCTACGACTTCAGTATTGCTATATGCTGACGAAACGGCTGATGTTACAAAATTAATCAATACTAAATTGGGTATCGTGACAACTACTAAGCCAATGGCTGCACCAGGTAAGAATTAAGATTTAAAATTTATTTTTATATTCAAAAGGTCATTTATTACACACGTAATAAATGACCTTTTTTTATTCGGTACAAATAAAATACTATGTCACAAAATATTATAAAATCAAAAAAGATTATCGTATTTTAATATTATTTTTGTGTTATAAACGCTTACTTGTACTGGTATGGTTTTGGTTTATAAATAAGGTACAACATATCGTAGTTTGATACTTTTCCCAATATTGATTTAAGTTATTGAAAATAAATATTTTATATATTTATTAATAAATAATTTATAAATTAATATCAAGTATTAAAATGATAGAGCCTGTGATACATATCCAATTTTGAACGAATAAAGAATTGATTTAATTATTTATGAGGGTGCTGCTTTTCATAATTCTCTTTTTATATGCTGCTAATGTTGTGTCCGCACAAGAAAGTATCAGGATATATGACCTACTCAACGAACTCCGAGTGGCGCAGCACGACACGACCAAAATCAACATCTATAACGCCTTAGCGAAAGAATATTACGCTTTTGACCCTAATAAATCCATTGGGCGAGCAGGTTTTGCGCTTTCTATGGCCGAAAACATAAACGATACTCACAAAATATTCCAATCGCTCGATATTTTGCTCAAATGTCACTACGAGGCGAAATTTGATCTCCCGAATGCCTACAAATACCTTACGCGAGCGAAGCAATTAGACAATAATTTATTGACGATAGACGAGCGTCAAATTTTGCTCGGACACGAAGGACGCATACAAGTGCTGCTCGGCAGTTACGAAAAAGCACAAACAGCTTTCTTTAGTCAGCTCGAAATATTGGAACAAACGCACGATAAAAGCGGACTTGCTAATGTACAATACGACCTCGGCAAACTTTATGTTGCGCAAAATGATCCACTTACGGCCGTCAATTATTTTGCGAAAGCACTTGATTTTTATACCCAAACCTCGAATATAAAAGGTAAAATAGAAGTGCTGAACGCGCTCGGAAACACTTATGAACGACTTCAAAATTACGAAAAAAGTCTTCAATATTGTTCCGAAGCCTTGTTTTTGACCGAATCCATCATAGATTTAAATTTGATAAGCAATGTGCATATCAATATGGGTGTAACGCAAATCCGAGTGGGCAAAAACGAAGAAGCCGAGCAGCATTTTCGACAGGCATTACAGATTGGCGAGCAAAGCAAAGACCAACGCGTGGTGGCCAATGCCGCCAACCAA
>JAYUJV010000617.1:0-4784 GCA_043764975.1 Saprospirales bacterium | reverse complement strand
TATAAAGAATGGCTTTGGCAAGGCGAAATGGCTTTTTTTGTAGCTTTGTGTTTCCTTTTGTTATCCATGTTTTTCGCCATACAAGAAGTATTGATGTCAGTCGATGCCATCAACATTGATTTGAGCGACATAGAGGAACTAAAAAACTCGAAACAAAATCACGGCCTACTCGATATTGGTGTCGATATTCGTAAATTGCATGAAAAATTAGGCTTTCGATCGGAAGATAGTAATTCGACTGAGTAAGTTGGCATTTTAAAATACTTACTGAATCACCAAATCACGCATCTTCCGATTTACAATATCCATATTTACCAAAATGGCGATACATATATAGTAAAAAGGGCCAGTTTTATCGGTTTCGATCAAGTCATTCATCATCAGCAAGGCTTGGATGATGATAAAACACATACTCGCCATCAGCACCATTCGGCGGCGACCACTTTCGATTGGCGTGGCGTGATAAATATTTTCGGCATACAACATAACGGCAAGATTGAGCATTAAAAAAATAAAAAGACCAATGTAACCTTGCTCGACCGTAACCATGAGGTAATAACTATGCACGCCCGATTGCTCAGGATTGTGGCTCACATAAGTCTTGAAACTATTGACGGTATAGTCTTTATAAAAGCTATAAAAATTGCCTGGGCCAAAACCCATCAAAGGCTTTTCGCTGACCATCCGAAAACCTGCTATCCAACGATACACGCGCTCCATCGTCGAAATATCTTGTAGCTTGTAAGTGGCTTCGAGGAGGTTATCGAAACTTTTGTGCATGACGGTTTTGCTATAATCTGGCGCAAAATCCAAGTATTTATTGTTGTTTACCAAGGCCGTGATGCCCAATGTTGCAATAATCAAAAAAGTCCCTAACACGTATTTCATCGCGCGCAAACGCATGGCGTAGTATGCGCCCAACGACAACAAAATCGCGCCATAAGCGGCGCGTGTATAAGAAAAATTGATGCCAATCAGTAAAACTACGATACAAAACAGAACCGCCCACCAAGAGCGCGACCAACGCGAATACCAACTCAATGCCAACCAAATGAATGGAAAAAATAAGGCCATCACAGCCGCATACGTTACGTGATTTCTGAAAAAAGGACTGAGTGCAAAGTTCACATCCTCGAAGGTAAATCCTAAGAAAGAATGCCGGATGATACAGACAATCACAATAAATGTAAGTGGTATAGCTATGTATCTGATGAGCATTTTTAAGTCGTCTTCAGTGCGCAATAACTTAGCGGCGAGGAAATAAAACGTAACGATATACCAGATTTTAGCAATAAAAAACTTAATCGAAAATCCAAATTGATGCGAAGTAACGGTCGTGATGAGTGTCCAAGCCAAATGCAATAACAGCAATAAAGTCAGTGGATGTTTAAAAAAATCGACTTTCATGGTCTTGAAATGCTGCAAAAAGTAAGCAGCCGAAACGAGCATCAAGCCTACAATCAAGGGTTCGGTAGGCAAATCGGTGGCTAAGCCGTTCGGAAAATAGTATTCGATCGAAATCGGAATACAAGCGAGTAATATAAAAAAAACTTTTTTGAAATCAATAATGCACCAATACATGATGAGCAACAGCATCGGAATGCCAAGTAGCACTTCCATATAGTAACGAATGCTGCACCAGATACTCAGCATTATGACCAAACCGAGGCCATAAATCATCCATTGTTCGGGACTTAATCGCCGACCAAGAGCAAGCAACTGGTCTTTCATGGTTTATTGTTCTTTCCAGTTTACGGCGCGATACGCATTGATGAGCAGCACTGCAAATATGCTCAACACAAATGCAATGAGCGTAGCGGCCAATACCAATACCAAGCGTTTGGGACGAGATTTTATAAGCGGCGTTTTTGCTGCTTCTATGATATGCACTGCTGATATTTTGGCGCGCATAGCCGAACACAATCGGTCATATTTTACGATGTCGCCACTCAATTGTCGGCGCTCCTCGAAGTGAATTTGGCTCATGATGTCCACCGAACCCATCCCTTGATTAAAGGTATTCAAGCTCGTGCCTGACAATTGATGTGCCTCGCTTTCATAACCTTTCACGAGCGAACGTAGCATACTGATAGAGTCGCGATTAGCGGTTGGGTCTTTTTCGAGTGCTTGTACTTGCGCACGTGTGCGCGCGAGTTTTGCATCCGCAATGGCCAATAAATTGGTCAATATTGTACTTTGGGTTTCGGTGTTATATATACCATATTTCGAGCGCATTTGCTTCAAACTTACGTTTACGCTATCCAAAAGATGTTGTTTTTGCTGTATTTCATTGAACATCGTTTTTGCAATATTCGCTTGTCCTCTATGCACCACATCTTCTACCATTGAGGCTATTTTTTCGCGCGCTTCGTTGGCCATACGAGCCGCTTGTAATGGCTCTATGTCTTCTACCGAGAGTTCTACGGCTTCAAATTTTGTTTTTTTTGCCGAATATAAAGACATCAATACTTCATAGACTTTATAATGACTTTTTGGAGAAGTTGTGTCTATGCCATAACGCTTGCAAAGGTCAAATTTTTTGATCAAATGATCATACAATTCTGTGGATTGAGCGATGGTCAGTACACGATCCAAGTCTTCTGGCGAACCATAATATTTGCTTGATTCGGAAGCTGTGCCGAACAATTTGTCAGCCATAAATAAATCAGTACTCGCAGGGTAAAATACGGTCGTGGAGCTGTAATAATTGGGCATAGCTAAACTCAAAAAAATACTGCCTATGGCCGTAACGGCCGTAAAGACAAGTATCGTTTTTTTCCACTGCAACAGTGTTTTTATGGTATCAATCAAGTTTCCGTTTTGTTCGCTCATCTTTTGTTTTGTATTCCAATAAGTGGTTGTGTTGCTTTTTTATTCCTTCAAAGTAACTATTAGCGACCTCCCTAAATCCCTCCAAAGGAGGGACTTGCCATCGTAGCACCAATTTTTCAGCTAAAATAATATTATTTTACCTAAAAAATTAAGACTATGTCTAAGTTCTTACTATTCAAAAAGGCTCTGTGTTTTAAAAAAGCCTACAAAAATACAACTTTTGTCTTTATCAATGCTTAAAAAAATAGGTTCTTTTAATTTTTTTGCAAAAGAATATGTGTTAACGGTTTTCAAATCTAAAATCTGTTAAAAAGTACGAGGTACGAAATAGATTATTTCGAGGTACTTTGTGCTTCGTACCTTGTACTTAACTATTTGAAAAATTGATTGCAGCAGAATTCTTTTTTAACCAATAAAAATTTCAAAAGAACCTAAATAACTTTCGCCTTTACCAAATATGTTCTTCTTTCAAATATAATTTTACATAATCATCAATGCCTGCTTCGAGGCTATAAAATGGCTTTTTGTAACCAATTGATTTCAATTTTTCCATATTGGCTTCCGTAAAATACTGATACGTATCGCGTATATCCGCTGGCGTATCCACGAAACTAATATTTGGCTCTAAGCCTAATGCCTTAAAAGTATTGGCCGCCAAATCGTAAAAAGTACGTGCTTTGCCAGTGCCAAGGTTATAAATTCCGCTATCTTTTTGGTGTTCGTACAAGAAATAAATCACTGATACTAAATCTTTTACATATATAAAATCGCGCATCTGACCACCATCCGTAAATTCTGGCTTGTGGCTCTTGAATAGCTTCATGGCACCAGTCGCTTTTATCTGACGTGCGGTATGAAATATAACGGACGCCATTCTGTTTTTGTGATATTCGTTTGGCCCATAGACATTAAAAAACTTTAAGCCAGCCCAAAAAGGCGGCGTTTCGGTTTGTCGAATCACCCATTTATCAAAATCATTTTTTGAAACACCGTAAGGATTCAAAGGCTTCAAGTCATCAATAATATCATGACGGTCATCGTAGCCGAGTTCGCCCAAACCATACGTCGCAGCACTCGACGCATACACCAACGGAATCTGATAAGTCGTGCAAGCATTCCAAACAGCTTTGGAGTAATTGACATTCAGCGCATCAAAGATTTGGCTTTGCTGCTCAGTTGTGTCAGTGCGCGCACCCAAATGAAACACAAACTTGACGTTGGCTTGATTCGCCTCCAACCACGCCACAAAATGTTCACGCTCAATATAATTGACATATTGCTTCGTTTTCCAATTGGCAAGTTTAGCCGTTTTTGAAAAATTATCTACCAAAATAAGGTCTTTATGCCCCAATTCGTTCAGATATTGCGTCAAGCAACTACCAATAAAGCCCGCTGCACCAGTTATTACTATCATTGTTATTTTTTATTAAACTACTTATCAACCTCCCTAAATCCCTCCAAAGGAGGGACTTACCACCGTAGCATCAAACTTTTATATAAAATAGTATATTTTATATAAGAGTTATACGATGTGTAAATTCTTACTTTAATTTTAAAAAATTCTCGTTAAAAGAATATTTTATTTTCATAAAAATTCTTTTCTGCTTGAAATATGCGGCAAATATCGAAAGAATTTGGCACATTTTACGCTTATTCAAAAAAAGAATACCTTGACTTAATTTTCATAATCATTCAAAAGTCTTCTTAGAAATCATTTTTTGATTCGCTACTCACTAAACGAAAAATAAGCTACTTTTGTGTATCGTATTAGCACTTTAAAAAATAAAAAAATGTACAGTCAAGACTTATTTAAAGATAAAATCGTATTGGTCACAGGCGGCGGCAGCGGCATTGGCTACGAAATCGCGCGTCAATTTCTTGGTTGCGGCGCTACGGTTTACATCAGCTCTCGAAAACAAGAACGTTTAGATGCAGCACTTTTGACCTTGTCT
>JAYUJV010000616.1:0-14445 GCA_043764975.1 Saprospirales bacterium | reverse complement strand
AAAAGTAACCAAAAAAATCAAGTGCTCTGCATAAATTCCGTACTTTTTGCTTAAAATTACGTCGGCGCGGAAAAGAGTTGGAAAAAACTCGTCGGCTTCGCCAGACTTCAAACAGTTTTCCGCTTCATCCGACTTCATTTTGCAAAAACTCGAATTTCTACAAGGCACAACCCGAAACGTACTCATTTAGAGTAAAATAAAATACTTATTTTCTATTTAAAATTTTTCCATGCTTAACATGACGTAAGTTCAAATAAAAAATCCTTCTTTTACACCTCACCTTCTACCAAAGGTAATTCGACATAGAAATCTGTGCCAATACCGACTTCTGATTTGAAGTCGATGGTGCCGTTTGCAGCCGTAACCATGTTCTTACAAACAGCCAAACCGTAGCCCGAGCCGCCAGTTTTAGTCGTAAAATTAGGCATAAATACTTTGCTTTGTATATCCTTCGGAATCCCATTGCCCGTGTCGCTAACTTTGATGCCAATCATTTTATTTTCGCCTTTGCTGTCGTAAAAACTAATACTCACGCGACCACTTACTTGTTTGGCTTGCACGGCTTGCAATCCGTTTTTTACGAGGTTATCGAATAGGCGCATGAGTTGCGACTTGTCGGCATATACAAAATAATCAGCCGTTGGCAATTCAAAATCGAGGGCGACATTTGGGTCGGCGTGCATATAGGTCGTATATACGTGGTTCAACAAATTGTTGATAGAAAGCCGCTCCATAGTTGTCTTTTGTGGTGTGTTCACACTCGTAAAGTCCTCTACCATTCTCAATATTTGCTCTATCTGTGTTTCTACACTTTTGCAGGTGCGGATTAGTTTTTCGCTAAATTGCTCGCGCGAATCGCGGGCATAAAAAATTGGTAACATCTGTATCAACATCTTGAGCGGCGTCAGTGGATTTTTGATGTCATGCGCCACAATCTTCGCCATGTCGCGCCATGATTCGAGTCGCGCCATATTTTTCAGCTTATCGTCTTTTTCGCTCATGTGTTCTATCATGGTATTGTATTTTTCGACGAAAGGACTCAAATCCGAATCGTTGATTTTGATGTCAATCTTAGTTGGCACTTCGTCCAGATTGGTGAGCGTCATTAGTTTTTCGCCAATTATCTTGAGTGGCTGCGTGATTTTTTTAGAGATACTCGAAGACAAGATTACTGCAGGAATAATCAACAAAATAAAAGAAGACATCAACAAGCCAAGTAGCTGCGTTTGCTCTGCTTTGAGTATTTTTTCGCGACTATATAGTGGTAAAGCAGCATAAGCAATCAAGTTGTCATTGTTGTCATTGATGCTAAAATAAGCCGTTTTGTAATCTAAATTGCCAATAGATTCGTCAAGTGTAGTATTTCGATTCTTTTTACCATCCAAAATATGATACGCGGAGCCGTTCATACGCGGTGCTACGATGCCTTTACGGAAAATATCTTTGTCCGAGTTGCTAATAAGGTTGCCAGCAAGATCATACAAATCGACATCTACATCGTGAATCATAGATATATCGTTGATGATTTTTGAGATATTCCCAAGGCTATCCAGTGGTAGATAATTCAGCTTCGAGAATACGTTTTCGATATTCATTTCTACACTTCTTGATTTAGATCCTAGTTGGTCTTTATAGTTTCGCTCCACCAAATTATTCATGTTCACGACACTGGACACCAACAAGATAGCACCTGAAAAAATAGTCAAGGACACAAACGTAGTTTGGATTCTGTATCGAAGCGAAGCATTTTGAGTTGGCTGGTAAGTACGTGTAGCAATACTCAAAACCTTAGTGATGAGCCACAACAAAAACACCAAACCTACCATCAACAAAAATAGATAGGATGCCAAATAAAGGTATTTTAAAATACTGCTTTCGCTATGAGAAACATATATTATTTTGTTTTTATCAAAATTGCCTACATAATAGTTTTTAGTTGGCAAAGAAACGATATGCGTACTTTGTACTGACGGAATTGCAATTTTTGCTAAATCGTCAGTGTCAAATTTTTTACTTTTATTGATACAGACATCGCCTTGATATATCGCAAACTCCAAGTCATCATTGGCTTCCAAGTTACTAAATGGCGTCTTAAATAAATCTTCATGATAGCAATTTGCCTTACTTTCATTTTTTTGCACGACTTCCATTCTGTACCAAATCGAATCGCCCAAAGACCGATTTTGACAATCTGTGATGTATGAAATCACTGAATACGTATTCGTAAAATTTCTGATAGAACTATCCAATACGACATTCGTACTACGAATGTCGAGTGTATAATGGTCAGGTAAATACGCATTGTTATTAAAGAGTTGAGAAAGCTGCTTTTTAGCATCTTCGGCATCTTTAACTTTCTGATTTTCAAATACTTGCGTTATTTTTTTTATATTTTCTAAAGCCTTATTATCGCCTTGTTCGTTCAGCGTATTCACATAAGCCGTATATTTTTCATTGTTTTTAAGGTCTCGAAAAGTGTTTAGCAAAATAGCCGATGCAAAAGCATAAATCGTAATACCAAACAAACCCCAACTGACCATATAGTCATTAGATGCTTTATGGCTGGTCATAAAAATATCGAACAAAACAATAAAAGCATACAGCGAAATCGAGATCTGAATTGCAGTCAAACCTAGATTGAAATACGACAATGAAAAAACACCAATACCAACTGCAATAGCTGGTGAAATAGCTGATCTAAAAAAATCTGGCAACCCAAATCGATGTATCGACTTGATGCTATGGTAAACCACCAACGTATAAATAAACCAAACCAATAAAATGCAAACGATAGAAGCAATATTGAAACCATCGATTTTGTATAGGTCGTTAAAATCAAAAACAAAAGTCGATGAATTTATGAGCAAACGATGTACAGATACCGCCATAAACCCACAAAAAACAACTAGTATATGCTCCGCCACTGTAATAAACCAAGGTAAAAAACGATGTATGCTCCCCAAATTATTATTTGAATAGTTGTTAAAAACATAACTCAAAAACCAAAGTAGTAGTAAAATAGAAACCATCACGTCACTAAGCGAGCCAGAATAGCCGCTTACACCCATAAATGAAGGTTGTAGAAAAACAAAAGATGAAAAGTGCGCACCAAAGTCCATGAAATGATACCCAAAAGCAACCAGTACAAACACAAATACTAGCAGTGCTAAACTCAAACTATGGTACTTTTTTTTCATCTGTTGCGCTACTATTTGTCCCAATATCAACACCAGTACAAAACCCAACACATACAAAACATACACCCAAATCTGTAATTTGTGAGACATTGTCGGTTTATCGCTATCAAGAAAAGCAAGCGTTTGACCCGATTTACTATAAATAGGGTACGATGATACTACTTTTGCATCCATAGAAATGCTTTCAGGAATATCGCTATCAACCTCAAACGTGTTGTTGATATAGTCAGAGTTTGCATTGTAATCACGTTTTATCAAAATCAAAGCTATGGCTTGCAAGCCAGAGTCTATACTCGGATAAGTTTTTTTCTTTACAAAATAATAACCGTTACTCAACTTCACAAAACTATTATCTTGCAACGAGGTATCGAGCGCGACCAGATTGTTAGAAACTGAAATAACAGAGTCTTTATTTAATAAAAATAACGTGTAAGGCTTATTATTTATTTTTTCAGCTTTATCAAGTGCAAAAGCTGCGGCACTCGGACTTATGTCAATGCAAAAATAATAATTGAGGTACGGCGATTGTTCTGACAGTAAATCATCACAATCTTGCTCCAAAGCGGATAGTTTGGTGCTGATTTCGTTGCTATATTGCATCAGACAGCGGTCTTTGCTCATGTATCTTTCGATACCAAAGGCCGTGCAAAAACAAACAATTATCAACGCAATATTCCAGGAATAATATTTACGCATGTGTAGGTGTAAGGAGGTGGAAAAGAATATGTTCGTATTAAAAAAACAAAAATATGATATTTTTTTATAAAAAGCAATTTTTAAAACATATATTTTACAATTTTATTTTTAATAAATTAAAAAAATAATTTTCAACTATTTGATTAACAGTATTTTATAGATATAATTTTATTTAAAATAAAATTATAAATCTTATCTAAAAATACAATATGCTTATTTATTTCAAATATGTATCTTTGCAGTATGTTATCAGAATACTAAATAAAAATTAGTCCTTTTTGAGCAACGTTTTATGCACCAATAAGTAGCATAAATAGATTTTAATTAAAAAAACAAAAAAGATGGATTGCCCGATTTGTAGAAAAAAAGATTTGTCGCCGCTTTTGCCCAATTGCACGGCTTGCCAAACGGATATGAAAGTGGTCTTGACGCTCAACGATCAGAATGATCGCATCGTAGAAATGGCCAAACAACGTACCGAACTCGAAGGCGAAATAGCGATACTAAAAAAACAAAACAACCAAGACAGTAGCCATCGTCGAGGTCAGATATTCAAGATATTGTCTTTGTGCTTGTTGTTGCCATTTGCGTTTTGGATTTGTCGCAAAAAGCCAACGCAGCAGCAAATCGTGATTGCTCCACCGAGCATCAATGCAGATAGTATTGCGCAGTTTTATAAGCTGCAACTCGCTGATTTGCAGCAAGATACAGCAGCTATTCGAGCGCAAAAAGTGCGCAGTATTCGCTACACGCTCAAAAAAGACGACACGCTCGCCGAACTCGGCGAACTATTCTACAACAGCAAATACGCTGGTTTCAGAATCGCCAGAGATAATTTTTTGAGCGTGGACGACTACAAAAATTTACCAACAGGCAAAGTCTTGAAAATAAATTTTAGGTAGGTGTTTACGATGCTATTTTTTTTGTAACAAAAAAAGTTAGCGTCATGATTTTTTATTTCGTTGATAATCAATATGTTATAAATGTATTCATTTGTCAAAAAATCAATCAAAACTTTAAATCAATATTTTTGTTTAACGTTTTGATTCTATTTTGTTTCAAAATTAAACACTAAAACAATGTTTTTTAAAATATCCCTTTTCTTTTCTTCGCTAATGTGCATCTTCACAGGTTGTACGACATCGCGTGAGGTTTTGCAGCGACCGAGCAATGCCAAGGCAAGTTCAGTATCGATATACGACTTCAAGTTAATGGCATTGGACGGCAGTCCAATTGATTTTGCGACCTTTAAAGGAAAAAAAATCATTATTATGAACGTTGCTTCTAAGTGTGGATTCACGCCGCAATATGCTGATTGGGAGCAATTTTATGAAAGCCACAAAGCGACAGTTGCCGTACTCGGTTTCCCTGCCAACGATTTTTTGATGCAAGAACCTGGCTCAAATTCGAGCATCGGCGAGTTTTGTCAAAAAAACTACGGCGTTACGTTTCAGATGTTCGAGAAGTTGCACGTGAAAGGTAGCGAACAAGCGGCTTTGTACCGTTGGTTATCGTCAGAAAATGAAAATGGTTGGAATCAAAAAACGCCATCTTGGAATTTTTGCAAATACCTCATCGACGAAAATGGCCAATTGCAAGCCTTTTTTCCTTCGAGTATAAAACCGACTGATGCCGAGTTTTTGAAAGTATTGGGTCAGTAAAAACACTTGGAATAGTTTTGAAAAAGCTGTACTTTTGTAAAAATATTAGGAATGAGTAAGGTAAAATTAAGTTTGGATATTGATACATTGTTGGATAATTTCAAGTTATCTTACAATCAATCTTGCCATCAATTGACCGATTGGACAAAGGTTAGCGATGGTACATTGACACCTTTGCATCAAGAATTACTCAATTCAGTATATGAAAAAATGAAACTCAATGGTGATTTTTGGAATGAAGAGGAATTGAAAATAAACGTGATTGGTTTCGTGATGTATCTCGCTGACATAGATGTGGAAGGTAAAATAAAAACTTTTTTTGAGCGTAGTTTATCCTCAACTTTCGGAGATAAAGAGATTGCTGTAAAATGTGATTGTTTGGTAGCAACACCAAAAGGAAAAGGCACGCCCAAGGCACCATATTTTTTCTTGCAAGTAGCCCCATCCCGACCTTCCCCAAAAGGGAAGGAGAATATTTATAAGGTAAAAAAAAAGACCCCGAAGGGCAGATGCTTGGCGCAATGCTCATTGCACAAGAGTTGAATCAAGATAAAAAAACCGTTTATGGTTGTTATCTTGTTGGTCGTAATTGGTATTTTACGACCTTAATCGAAAAAGATTATTGTATCAGTCGTCAATTTGATGCTAAAAACTATGACGATTTATTGCAAATTGTTTTTATTTTAAGAAAATTAAAAACCTTAATCTTAGAAAGATAATTCGATTTTTTAGTTAAAAACAAGTATTTTCAAAAAAAAATAGACCCCTCATTTATTGTTATGTATCCACTTCAGCCATACTTTTTGTAAAAAGGTATGGCTGAGCTGTTTTGGCATTATTTTATCATTATTATTGAAGCCTTATTTAAAAATAAAATTAAATTTTTTTTATGTATAAATCGTAGAACAAAATGAAAACGAAAAAACTTTTTTTAATCTTAAACTTTGTTTTGGTCACTTGCTTTTTGCAAGCCCAAACCAGCTTGCCCGATAGCTGCAAACTCACTTTCGGCACAAATTTGGGTGGACTTTCGGACTATGCCACCGAACTTCCTTTTGTGGATTTGATGCATAATTGCCGCGAGTGGTACACCAAAGATGTAGATAATCCGAACGCTGGATTTAATAGCGAAAAAAGTAAATTTCTGAAATATCGCTCAGATGGTTATCCTACGCATTTACCTCAAAAAATTGATAGTTCGAAATTTAAGCAAAAGGTTGTCACTATTTGGGCAGTTACAACTGCTTGGAAATCAGGTATTTATACTGTACTATACGATGGAAAAGGCGCAATTTCTTTTGGCGGTGGAGCATCTGATGTGCAGCAAATTAACGCCAATAAAATAACAATCAACATTGCATCGCCTATCGGCAACTATGTAGAAATGTTGATTGATAGCTCTCTGATAACTGATCCAATCCGTAATATTCGAGTTTTGATGCCAGGTACAGAAACAACTTATCAGACAAAACCTTTTAATCCTGTTTGGATAGAAAAATTGAAAATATTTCGCTCTGTTCGCTTCATGGATTGGGGTAGCACCAATCACTGGGGACAGTCAGATCCTTACAGTTGGGAAGGTACAAGTTTGTTTTCTTGGGCAGAACGCCAACAAATGAGCAACTACACTTGGGCAACAGGCAAAGGAGTACCTTACGAAATGATGCTCAAATTGATGAACGATTATGACCTCGATGGTTGGGTTTGTGTGCCGCACCGAGCGAGTAATGAGTACATTCAAGAAATGTCAAAAATGTTTCATAAAGGTGTAAAACCAAATTTGAAATTGACAGTAGAGTACAGCAATGAACTCTGGAATTGGATATTTGGACAAGCCAATTGGTTGTTCCAGTATGGTTGTAAAGATAAAAATGTAGATTGGCCCGAAGGTCTTGTGCCTTATATTCAAAATTGTTTGGATATTTGGACTACAGAATATGGTGCTGATATAAAGCGCATCAACCGCACGGTTGGTTTGCAAACTGGTTGGGGCGATGTCAGCCGACGCATTGTTTATAACCTGAAACCAAAATCTTATGATGCTGTTTCGCCCGCTTACTATTTTGGTTTGGGCGAAAAAGCAGATAGTACCTTAGATGTTTTAGGAGCAAATGCAAAAGCGAGTGATATTGCATATTGGGCCAGAAAAACTTGGGCAATTAACGAAAAACCTTGGATGAATGAGATAAAAACAACCATTGCCGACTCGCTGAATGTGCCGATGCTTTTTTACGAAGGTGGACAACACCTTACGCCTACGCCTTTCGGCGAAGAGCCAACTTATGCCAAAGCCTTGGAAGATATTCAGCGCGATACTGCCATTTACAACCTTTATCAGGAGTGGTTTACGTATGTACGAACCTTGCAAAAAGGCGATAAACCGCTACAATTGATGAATTTTTCCTTCGTTTCGGAACGAAGTGCGCGTTATGGTAGTTGGGGAATTTTAGAAACCATGGATCAAGATTTGAACGTTACGCCTGCGCCAAAATACCGTGCAATACTAGAAAATATTAAGAAAAATTGCGATAAAAAAACAGTTTTAGTTGAAAATACAGGCAACATACAAGTCACATATTATCCAAATCCAGCGCAAAATTATTTTAACATTGAAACTTCAAATGCTACGACCATAAATACTGTAACCTTGATTTCGATTGATGGCGCAACCACGATTCAAAAAGAAGTAAATGCACCCACTTATCGGTTCGATACTTCGGGTGTTACAAAAGGCATTTATGTCGTAAATATTGTCTATGGAAATAACTACAAACGCTCGTATCGTGTTGCGATTCAATAAGTGCGGCCAGAGTGTGGCCAATTGATAATTGGCCGATAAAGTGCAGCCAATTGGTAATTGGCTGTTATACATTTAAACACCTTGCTAGAATTACCCAATCGTATAACGAATCACATAACCTTGCGAAGGCGTTGGCGCTTCTTCAGGTATAGATTTTGGCGTTGCAACATAATTATAATTAATACTTGGCGTAGCGTTTTGTTGAGGTAAATCTGCTATGATATGTTCAGAAATATCTTCCACATTTAGTGGAGCGATTTGCGCATTGGCTGTTGGCAAATGAAAATGTATTTGCAGATTTTTGTGATATGTAATCCGCAGACCACGAGGATTTTGTGTCTGAAATTTCATTAATCGAATTATTCTCTTTGCCTCTTCGTCGCAACCATGACCGATGCCAGTTTGCACTTGTACATTCGATACCGCGCCTTTGTTGTCGATGTCAAAACGCAACGAAACAGTACCTTCTATATTGGCCTCCAACGCTTGCTCAGGATAACGTAAGTTTTCTGACACAAATTTTTTCATCGCTTCCATGCCGCCAGGGAAATTTGGTTGCTTCACGAAGCGGTCTTTATCATTTTTCATAGTCAAAGGTTTTTAATTTGTAGCTATTTCGCAATTTATCGAATAAAGAGTTATTGCATAAGGTTTTGTTCAAAATTAAGTAGAATTTGCAATAAGCAATTTGCAATTTGTAAAAAATAAAATTTGCACCCAAATTGTTGCCTATTGCTTATTAAAACGAGTAATACTCTAATCAACGACTTTACTGTCTTCTCGTTTAGTTTCCAAAAAGAATCAAAAAGGCTCAAAAACATAATTAAACTTGCAATTTCGATGCCTTTAATGCACTTTGAAAATATTTTTCTACAAATATGCGTTTTTTTTATTTTTAATTTGAAAATATCATAAAAATAAATGTATCTTTGCAGCCTAATTTAAAATAATAATATTTTTTAACTATATAAATAACGTCGCCAATGTTAGTCATTGATGTCAGAGAGAGCGAAAACATTGACAAAGCGCTCAAAAAATACAAACGTAAATTCGAGAAATCAGGTACGTTGAAGCAATTACGTCGTCGTAAAGCATTTGTAAAACCATCAGTTACACGTCGTACTGAAGTTTTGAAAGCAGTTTACGTACAAGAAACTTACCGTTCAAACGGTGTAGATTAATTTAGCGCAATATCAATTAATACCTTGTTCATAATTGATGAAGGTATCGTTTTTATATTTGTAAGGGTTAGTAACTTAGTAGTTACTAACCCTTATGTTGTTGGTCTAAGGTATTTATTTTTTATTTTCTAAAATACTGATAGTCAGCATCTTATAAATATCGAAAAAGATATTTAAGTCTTTATCCAAAAAATCAAGATGTCTTTCGATTGTCGCTGTATCGTTCCGAACGGCGGGGCCAGTTTGCATGGCTTTCGGTTCATGGTCTTGGATTTTGTGGATTGTTTCGGCAATCAAAGGTTTTAAGATATTAAAATCCAACTGATTGGCATCACATATTTCTTTTGCAATAGCAAAAAGATGATTACTAAAATTATTGACAAAAACGGCCGCCACGTGAAGCGCCAAACGCTGCTCATCGCTCACCACTTTTACAGTTGGCGCAATAGATTTTGCAAGCGCAAAAAGTAGTTTTTCGTCTTCTGCAAGGTTGGCACTCACACAAATCGGAATTTGTGTCCAGTCAGGTGCGCTGCCTACACTAAAACTTTGTAACGGATAAAAAATACCGAATCGCTTGAACGTATGCGCCAACACACTTGCAGGCGTTGCACCCGAACAGTGTACCACCAAACATTTTGCATGAAGAGCGTTTAGTAATTGCTTCGCCACGTCTTCTATCGCTTGGTCGCTGACACATATTATATATACATCAGAATCTGGTGTAATTTTCGCCATGTCCGTCACGAAAGTTGTTTGCTCAAATACCGCTTTTTGCTTCGTGTCGCGCGCCCACACGCAATCTACTTTTAGCTGACAAGCCAAAAATTGACGATATAAATGTTGCGCCACTTTTCCTGCGCCAATAATCGAAATAGCATACTTTTGCATAAGTGCAAATATACATCAAAAATAAAATAAAATATTTTTTAATCAAAAATGTTTACAAAACCTTGATTATGAATGTTTTAAAATAAAATAAAAAGATGAATAAGTTTTTTTATAAAAAAATACTAAAAAACATTTGGAAATATAAATTGTAAAAGCGTATCTTTGCAGCGCAATTAAGGAAACGAGGTTGCAAACACATATTATAAGGTCGATTTCGTAGCTCAGCCGGTAGAGCACTTGACTTTTAATCAAGGGGTCCTGGGTTCGAATCCCAGCGGAATCACAACTATCCAAAAGCCTTTCAGCAAAACTGAAAGGCTTTTTTTATGTCTTTCTGAAAAATATTTTTTTTATAGACAAAAAAATGTTACATTTTCATTATTTATACGTTTTAATAGATGTAGTTAAGTTATTGACAATCAATGATTTATTTATTTCTAAACAATATTCTTTAAAGTGGCATTAAAGCCTTATAAATGCTTGCTATGCTGCATCAACAAAAAATTTAATACACATAAAAAATAACGTCATGTTAAAAAAACTTTCATTTTTACTATTCGTCATTACATTCGCAACTACTGCCAATGCACAATACAAGTGGCAAGGTGCTTCTAACGGCCTTTGGGCAACCGCTTCAAACTGGTTCGATGTATCTACATCAGCTACCGCAACAGTAGCGCCAATCAATGCTACAGATATTATTTTTGATGCACCAGCCAATATTTCGGTATCAGGACAAGTTGCTTGTAACAGTATCAAAGTTACAAACAATGCAGCTGTTGTACTTTCAGCTTTGGCTGGTACTTCAACGACGCCAATCTCAGTTACGGTTAGGAGTTCATCGAGTGTAGTAAAAGCATTGCAGGTAGATGCAGGTGCAACTTTCGAGATGAAATCGACAGCTGTTTCGCCTACAACAGGTTATTTTTACTTACGTCCTTTAGGAAATTCGTTTGTACTCATCAATGGTACAATAATATTTTCAGGTAACACTACATTCGGTAATGCAAAATTTGATTGGAACAACAGTGCAATAGGGTTTCCGATAGCCGTTACGGTGAATGGTACTTATATACAAGACACCTATGCAGGTACTTATGTATCAGCACCTACGCCATCATCAGTTACCTTCAATGCGGGTTCTATTTTTGATTCGCGTAGATCAGGTGGTATGATAATCCCAACTGCAAACTTTGATTCATTATCTACTATAAAGGTGTCTGGTATAGTTGGTACAGGTTCTCAATCATGGGGTGGTTCAGTTTATACTTATGGTAACTTTGAATACACTAACCCAACACAAAGCGGCACGATTAACTTTTCTGTACCAACCAATGCTATTTTTAAAGGATATTTCAAACTTTTAGGTTCTAATACACAAAAAATCCGACTTGTATCTTCTCCCAACAACATTACTGTAAAAGGTAATTTTGAAGTGGCGAGTTCTACAGTTAGTATTGCCAATAGCACAACTACAAATACTGTGGCACTTAGTATATTTGGTAATTTGCTTGAAAGCGGAACGTCTATCATAGATTTGCAGGAAACTGTGAGTAGCACAGCAGGTAATACACTTGTAAAACTAAAAGGAAATATTGTACAAGATGCTACGAGTATCATAAAATCTTCACCTACCACTAGTACTGCTGGTACATTCATTGAGTTGAATGGTACAACCAATCAGAATATTACCATAAACGGTGGTATTACGAACGTAGCGGCAAGTCCTATAACCTTAAAAATGAACAACGCAGCAGGTGCAACTATACTGACAGATGTGAATATTCCTCAATTGGATCTCACGTTAGGTAACATCACGACTGGTGCTAAAACATTGACCATCACAACGCCTAATACCGCATTGGCTACACTAAAAGGTGGTACTGTAACGAGCCATATTGTAGGCAATCTTGCTCGTATTACTGGTACTACTGGTACATATTTGTTTCCTATAGGCACAGGTAATTCATTGCGTAGCGTAAAATTAGTACCAACAGCAGCAACAGCTTCTACATTTTTGGCAAAATGGGTAAACGGTACGCCGCCATCTGGTACTTTGCCAGTAGGTATCGACCACATTAGCCCATCAGAATCTTGGGACATTAGCCGCACTACAGGTACGGCCAACGTGTTCATGACGCTCACGACCGACAATGGCGTAACTGTTCCTGCCGAATTGAGCGTATTGCACTTCGATAGTGCCGCTGGTGCATGGGAAGACCTCGGTAACGATGGTGGTGCATCGGGTGGTGCAGGTTTGAGTTCGAACGTAACTTCTTCGTTTGCTGCTTCATCATTTAGTCCATTCACGATTGGTGCTACGGCTGCGCCAAACAATCCATTGCCAGTAGATTTAGTTCGCTTCGAGGCAAATATTGTCAAAAACACAGTGGCCTTGAATTGGGAAGTTGCCAACGAAAAAAACGTTGCGAAGTATGATGTTCAATATGCTGCAGATGCAAAATTATTCAAAACAATAGGCAATATAACTGCAAATGGTGCAAAACAATATAGTTTCGTACACAATACACCAGTTTCTGGACAAAATTATTATCGTTTGAATGTACTAGATCGCGATGGCAAATCGAAGAAAAGCGACATCGTAAATGCAACTTTACAATTGACGACAGCAAAAGTGTATCCAACAGTAGCAACAGATGCGATACAAATCAGCTTCGATGATGCAAACAACGAAACTTACGAAATAGTAAATACAACAGGTGCAATCGTGATGACTGGTGTAGTTTCAACGCAAGCCATACAAGTAGCACACTTAGCAAAAGGGATTTATTTTGTGAAAATAAAAAATCAAGCAACACTTTCTTTTATTAAAGAATAAGGCTTGAAATGATACTTTTGAAATAATATTATGAAAAACCTTTTCGGTCATGCCGAAAAGGTTTTTTTATTTGTAGCACCGAATTTATTCGGTATAAAAATCGACTATATCGAATCGTAGCATTTGTAATTGAAGTTTCACAAATTTCTAATTGAGCCATTTTTTTATATTTTTAAAATTTATTTTTCATTTATTTTTCATTTATTTTCTAAATAAAAAATAATAGATTATATTTGGAAATGAATACAAGCGACATTAAGATACGAGCAATTGAAATAACTGATAATCAGGCAATTGCAACAATCGTCAGAACTTCGTTGTTGGATTTTGGCGCAGCAAAACCTGGCACAGCTTACTACGATGAGGCTACGGACGATATGTACAATCTGTACCAAAACCCTAAAAATGGCTATTGGGTAGCGGAGCAAAATGGCATAGTGTTGGGCGGCGCAGGACTTCTTTCAAATGATGATTTACCGCTTGATACTGTCGAATTATCGCGCTTATACCTTTGTGCAGCTGCGCGAGGAAAAGGTATCGGCAAGGCATTGTTGCAACATTGTTGCGACATGGCAAAGCAAAATGACTTCGAGCGTATTTACCTCGAAACCATGCCCGAACTCAGCATCGCCGTTCCGCTTTACGAGCGTTTAGGCTTTCAATACCTCGATAAAGCGCTTGGTTGTAGCGGTCATTTTGGGTGTAATATTTGGATGGCAAAGCAATTGTAAGCACGCGTAGGGACAGGTCGCGACCTGTCCCTACGTGCGATGACATTCGAGGATATAATCGGGATGGTATAGAAAATATATTCCTAATCAAAAATAAAAAAAATAAAAGCTATATAAACAATGGCCATTACAGCACAAATCGCAAAACACCTCAGAGAAGTTTATTTCGGTGGCAACTGGACGAGTTCAAACTTCAAACAACAATTGGCTGATGTAAGTTGGGAACAAGCGACGACCCAAATATATGACTTGAATACTATTTTGACGCTCGTGTATCACAGCAATTATTATGTGCATGAAGTGTTGAAAGTCTTAAATGGCGCGCCATTATTGGCAAAAGATAAGTACAGTTTTGAACACCCAAACGTTAGCAATCAAGCCGAATGGGAAGCCTTGTTACAAAGCGGTTTTGACGATATAGAAACCTTCGCTCAAGCATTAGAACAAAT
>JAYUJV010000615.1:0-1810 GCA_043764975.1 Saprospirales bacterium | reverse complement strand
CAGGCGCGCGAGTGGTTGCTCAATACCCGCGAAGGTCGCCGACCGTGGGACATTCCGAACCGAACCATACCGAATGGTACGGCAACCGACTTGAATATCGCAGCCATGATTCGCAGCATGGCGGCCGAACTCACGAAGCGTACCTACAATAATTTTCTTGCGCCACAAGCCATTTTGAATACATTGGCCGAAGGCTCAAAAGTTGATTTTGATACTGCTTGTCGTATCGAATGTCGTTATTTTACACAATTGATGAAGTCAAATCAGTCAAAAAACATGATTAAAGCCTTTTGGTTTGACCTTAATAGCATCAAATCGGGTGTGAACAGACCCAAAGGATTCGGCAAATTTCGACCTCGAAAAGTCGGCATTGTCGGCGCTGGGCTTATGGGTTCGGCCATCGCTTATACTTGTGCAAATAATGGTTTGAAGGTATTGATAAAAGACGTATCGAAGCAAGTTGCCGATTTCGGTTTGCAATATTCGGTTGCTAAATTTAGCAATCAAGTTGAAAATAATATTATAACTGAATACGATAAGTTGCAATTTTTACAAAATATACAAATCACAGATACTACAAAAGATTTTACGGAATGTGACCTCGTGATAGAAGCCGTTTTTGAGAGTAGCGATGTGAAGGCAAAAACGATAAAAGAAGCCGAATCGAGCCTCGATGAGTATTCGATATTTGCGAGCAACACGTCCTCAATTCCGATTACGCAACTCGCCAAAGCATCAGTGCGACCCGCCAATTTTGTCGGAATTCACTTTTTTCCGCCAGCTGACGAAGTAACGTTGGTCGAAATCATAAAAGGCGAAAAAACTTCGGACGAAACCATTGCGCGAGCAGTGGATTTTGCGAAAGCCATCAAAAAAATACCGATTGTGGTCAAAGACAATCCAGGTTTTTATGTGGCGCGCACCCAAAACACATTTATACTCGAAGCTGTCACGATGTTGCAAGAAGGTTATGCGCCGTCGCTCATCGAAAACCTTTGCGTGCAAGCTGGTATGCCGAAAGGCGGACTCGCCCTCGTGGATGAGTTTTCGACGACCTTGATTTTGGAGTTTGAGCGCCAAGCAGCTGCGCATTATGGCGAGCGTTATCAGCAACATCCTGCGGTGCGAATCCTTCAAAATATGCAAAACGAGGTTGGGCGAAGTGGACAAAAAGCCTTGAAAGGTTTTTATGAATACGACTCAAAAGGCAACAAAACCGAGCTTTGGAAGGGTATATCCGAGCATTATCCGACCACGCAACCTGATTTCAACAAGGCCGAAATGATTGAGCGATTGTTGTTTGCGCAGATTATAGAAGCGGTGTGGTGCTTGCAAGAAGGCATCATTCAGACCGAATCCGAAGCCAATCTTGGCAGCGTGTTTGGCTGGGGATTTCCGTCGTTTCATGGCGGTGTGTTGCAATACATCAACGCGTATGGCCTCGAATTATTCATCGAAAAATGCACGTATTATGAGCAATTGCATGGTCCTCGTTTTAAAGTGCCAAGGTATTTGAAAAAGAAGTTGGTTGGTTAGCGTGCGTTCAATCGTTGATTGAACGTGTAATTATTGCTAATTTGCAAGTACCTTAACGCCCAATTATCAATTGGCCGCACATTGTGGGATATTTAATATTTTAAAATATGTAATTATGAAAAATATTTATTTTGTACTTGTTTTGTTTTTTTTAATAAAAATAAATTTGGTTTCGGCGCAGGTTTCGACACCAGCGCCAGATATTCAGCCATTGTTTGGAGATTGCAGCGCAGCAAAAAAGCCGATTGATAAATATAATTTATCAAAAATAAAT
>JAYUJV010000614.1:0-4806 GCA_043764975.1 Saprospirales bacterium | reverse complement strand
GCGAAAGGTGCATCATACGCGTTTTGTCACCCAAAATACTGCCTCTATTCACTTGACTGCTCGGATCTATCGCCAACACCGCCACGCGACGGCCTTTTTTGATCAACTCCAATCCAAAATTTTCTATAAATGTGCTTTTTCCAACACCAGGCGTGCCAGTAATACCTATCCGAATCGACTTGCCACTATACGGCAAACAAGCCTCAATAATGGATTGTGCCTTGGCTTCATGCGCCACATTTGTGCTTTCAATCAACGTAATCGCTTGACTCATCAACACGCGATTACCTTCCAAAATACCAGTCACAAACTCAGCACTACTGCGCTGCGTTTTACGATGAAACTGATTTATATTTGGATTGATTTGCAAGGTGTAGTGATGATAAAGTAGCGACCTCCCTAAATCCTAAGCCCATCCCAACCTTCCCCAAAGGGAAAGGAGTAAAAAAGGAGGGACTTACTATCGTAACGTCATACTTGGGGTAAAAAATACATTTTATTAAAAATTAAAATTCTTAAATTAATATTGCAAAACACTTATAATCAATATTTTATACATGAATAAAATCATAAAATGTCTATTTCTTTCTGAATATTTAGTTTAGCGTGAGCTTCAAAATGAAGATTAAAATGAGGCGTTTTAAAGATATTTTCCATTGTCAAAAAATGTTTTAATACTTTTTTTCGACCTAAATTATATAAAAAATCAGGGTACATTTTATACTCTTTTCTTACATTTTTATAATACTCGATGTATAAATCCGAAGACTGACCCAATATTGATAAATCGGCATCTATAAATAAATTTGTATCATTATTTTCAGTTTTCAAATGTCGCTTTGTCGCTAATATTTGAGCTACACAAGTTTCAATTTGATGCTTTGGTACTTCTATTTCGGACATTCGTAGGGCAGCTATTTTCGCACTTTTTTCTTCATTGTCATTCGCTTTCGCATCATAAATAATGTCATGATAATACATCGAAAACAAAATTGTATCCCAATCTTTTACCTCTTTCTGAACGTCAATAAGTTGATTCAAGATATGTTCTAAATGCGCCAATGTATGATAATACCGATTTTTTGAAGTATAATTTTGCTCAATTTCAAGCCATAAATCTTCTATTTTGTCATTGCTCAAATTGTATTTTGACAACAACTCAAAAAAATATTTTTTAATCATTTTTAAAAATAAAAATATTTAAATAATTAAAAATCAATTAGTTATAAATAAAATTAAAACTTAGCATATTTGCCACTTCTTGGTATTCTCCTCCTTTGGAGGAGTTAAAGGAGGTCTTTTGCCACTTCTTGGAACTCCCTCCCTTTGGGAGGGCTGGGGTGGGTCTGAGTTAGAGATTGGTTAAGACTTCGGCTTAATATTCAACAACAACGAAATGATGTGCGAATACGCCTTGTTGCCTTGTCCACCGATATTTGTGAAAGCATAATCCAAGCGAATACCGCGTATGTTGAGGCCAACGCCGAAAGCGGGTTGAGCTGTCCAAATTTTTTGAGTACCAAAACCTTTATTTTGCTGAAAATTTGAAATGCCAGCGCGAGCATACACCAACTTATCGTAACCCAATTCGAGGCCAACCGCTGGGCTAACGCTGATTGGACTGCTACTAATCAATACATTTCGCTTGCCGTCGGTTGTCGCTCTTAAACCCAATTCGGATTTGAGACTGATTTTACCGAAATCATTGAGGTAAGCAAAACCGAGCGCAATTTGTGGTTTTGTGAGTTCGAGTTCAGAGATTGGCACTTCGTTATTCGTGATGGCGAGCGTTTCTTTTTCCTTGTCAGTAAAGCTAAATTTCCACGCATTGAAAGTATTGCTGAGGTCGCGGATGTTCAGACCAATCTGAAAATGTTTTAATTTATACAATGCCGCTACATCGATACCAAAACCCCAACTTTGTGCAAAAGAGCCAATTTTTCGGCGCACAATTTTTACATTTCCACCAACCGAAAGGCGTTCGCCGCCTTTCCATTTTAGTTTTTGCGCCACGCTCAATAGTACCGCAAAATCGGTTGCATTGAAGCTACGGATATTGTCGAAGTTCACCGTTCCGTCACTGTTGTATAAGCTCAATGTGTTCGGAATGTCGTCTATCCCGAAACGAATCGCCGAAATGCCGATTGCGCCACGACCGCCACGCGTTGGAATCGCCGCCGCCAAATAATCATATTTACCAACGCCAGCATACCATTCGGTGTGCATCAAGCCAAGTTGAAAACCGCGCTTGATGTCCAATTCGGTCAATGCTGCAGGATTCCAATAACCAGCCGTAACGTCGCTGGAAGTCGCAATATTTGTACCGCCCATCGCTTGCGCACGTGCGCCTATGCCGATGTTCAAAAACTCGTTTGAGTATTTTTGAGCCGTTGCCAAAAACGCAACACTTATAAAAACGAGGAGTAAATTTATCTTTTTCATTTATTAATTATTTTAAAAATAAAACTATTTTTTATAACAATAATGTATAAGACACAAACACATTAACACTTTATGCCCATACTTCGCATCAAGTAAGTCGCATTAAAACTCTTACTTACGCCTTTTTTCAATTTATAATCAAATGATAATCTGTCATTTATGATGTCCACTTCCATGCAAAGGTTTTCTATTGTGCCATTTGCCGATTGTGCCATAGTTCCAAGTTCGAGGTCGTGCGTCGCGACGATTCCTGCGCCTTTACTGTCTATCATTTGATTAATGAGCGCTTTTGAGCCAGTGTGTCTGTCATTAGAGTTTGTGCCTTTCAGGATTTCATCGAGCAAAAAGAAAATGTCTTTTCGCGCTTCGGTTGCTTCTATGATGGTCTTCAAACGTTTGAGTTCGGCGTAAAACGAAGAAGTACTTTCGCTGAGTTCGTCTTGCGTGCGCATACTCGAATAGACGTGTAAAATCGGCGACTCAAATTGCTTGGCGCAAACTGGCATACCAATCGAAGCCAAGACGATATTGCTACCGATTGTCCTCAAAAACGTAGATTTGCCAGCCATATTCGAGCCAGTCAAAAGTTTGAGATGACCTTCGGTTGGCATTTCAAAATCGTTACAAATTCGCTTCGATACGTGCAACAATGGATGCCCCATTTCAACCGCTTTTAGGTTTGCATTGTAACTCAATTTCGGAAAAATCCAGTCTGGATTGTTGTGCGCCGCACTTGCCATGCTGATGAGCGCATCGAGTTCTTGCAGGGACTCAAACCATCGAGGCAAAGCATTTTTATACGCCATTTTCCATTTATCGAGTCGGTATATATATTGTGCATCCCAAAGTACCGAGAGTTGAAATACGAAGGCCAAAATATTTAGACGTGCATCTAATTGAGCGCTCAAATAAGCCAATCTGCGCAAAGCGGCGGTTGCATTTTTTGCCTTATCGTCAAATAAATTATTTTTTAATAAAATCAATTTTTCATTTCTAAAATCTTGATTTTCAACAGATTGTATCAGCGAAGCGTATTTTTCGAGTATATTTTTTATTTTAGAAACGTCTTGATGCGCTTCATTTACTTTATTCAAAATAAAATAACTCACAATGGCTGGCAAAACAAAAAACAACATCGACAATGACCAAACTTGCGTACTAATAACCAAATAACAAATTCCTACAAACGTAATCGGCACGACCCAAAGTGCGGCTTCCAACATACGATTGCCGAGTACAATATTAGGCTTTTCGAGCCAATGATTCAGTTGATTGATGTGCGATAATTCATCGGTTGCTTGCTGACCGAGTGCCATGAACTCGTGTCTAAATGCTTCATTGTCAGCGAGTTCTGCGATGGCGTTTTGGCGTAAAGCGATTTCTTGTGCGGTGGCAGGATATTTCAACATAAACGCCAATCGTTTGCGACCAATGGCGGTCACGCTACGATTGATGTATTGAAAAAAAGAATAATTGCCGAATATATCCAAGTCCAAACTGTATGGATGTTCGGGTTCGAGAAAGTCTTCGCCTTTGTCGAAGGCCTGAATATCGTGGTTCAAAAACTTTACTTCGCGTACATTGATATTGGCAATTTGCTCAAAAAAAGATGCTTTGGCTTCCAAACGTTGTTGATAGGCGACGAATCTGCCGAATCCTAATAAAAAAACGACAAAAAACAGTAATGCTGCAATCCAAGTGACTGAAAATAAATAGATGAAAACAGCCACGCCAATTATGAACACAATCAAGCGTGTCCATGATAGTTGATCACTTTTTTTTCTTAATATTTTACCTTCGGCGCTCGCTATGGCCGCTTGCTTTTCGTATTTTTCGATCGTCATATTTTACTTATTTCGATACGAAAGTAAGACTTTTTTTTTAGTTCAAATTATTTAAATAAAAAGAAAATAAAAAAAATAAAAAAAAGCCCAAGCAAGTGTGACCTTGATGGGCTTTCAGAATGTAATTTGTTGAAAAATTTAGTGTGTTCTGTTTGGATTATATTACACTCTACGTTGTATTTTGCTTTTCCCTTTTAATGTAAATCGTAGTTATTTATAGCTACTCATCTGAAAAAGTGAAATTTGTTAGATTTTACTCAAAATTTAGTTTAATTGGCAATAGGCAAATCTATTCAAGAATTGCTTTTTGCCAATTATCTATTGCTTATTACTGTAATCTGAACTCTACTCTACGGTTTTTGGCACGACCACTTTCCGCACAATTGTCGTTTAATGGTTGTGAATCGCCGAAGCCTTCATAAGAGATTCTGTTGCTTGGAATACCTTTCAAAATTAAGTATTTATAGATTGAAAAGGCACGTAATTCTGATAAATTTTGGTTTTCTGACGCACAACCTTG
>JAYUJV010000613.1:0-4813 GCA_043764975.1 Saprospirales bacterium | reverse complement strand
CGTGGTAAAATAGACCAGTTCAACGGATTGGTTCAATTGGTGGCTGATACGATTATCAAAACTGGTACCGCAACTACTTTCAAACCTACATTTGTAGTGACTAAACTAGACGAAACGACAGAAGCTATCATAGTAGCGATGAACAATTTGAAGTTGGTTGATGCAACGAAATGGACAACTGGTGTTGGCGCTGGTGGTTTCACAGTAGATGCGACAGACGGAACAAATACGGTTGCGATTCGTATCGATAAAGACATTGATTTATACAATGCACCTGCACCAGTTGGAAAGTTTAATATAAGAGGTGTTGGCTATCAATTTGATAATGCAACTCCATTTTTAGATGGCTACCAATTGTATCCACGCAACAAGGCTGATTTGCAAGTTATCATCGGAACTGTAGATCCGACGATTGAAGCGGCGGTTTCGGTTTATCCAAATCCAGTTCAATCTGAGTTGACAATTAAGATGGAAAAAGCGATTCAAAACATATCGATTACAAACGTAATTGGACAGTCAATTTTGAATATCAATAATCCTTCGGATACTGAAATCGTGAATACAAGTGCTTGGTCTGTTGGAATGTATTTTGTTACATTCAAAACAAACGAAGGCGTATTTACAACTCAAATCGTGAAATAATTTATTGGTAATCAATGTATTATATATTTTAAGTTTCTGTAAAAATAAAGTGCAAATGCAATAGTTTTCAGTGTAATAAACTTACTATGTCTTGAAGACATAGTAAGTTTTAAACCAATCTGCACTTTTATTTTACAGAAACTATTTTAATAAAAAGCCGTTTTGTTTTCAAAACGGCTTTTTATTCTTAAAGTAAAAAAAAGACCTCCCTAAATCCCTCCAAAAGAGGGACTTTACATCGAAGCATCAAACTTTCGATGAAGAAGATGACAAACTTACGATAATTTGATTTTACTTTCTTTTTTAAAAAAATGGCTAAATGCTTTAAGTAACATGTAGATAATAAGTTGGCAAAGTTGAGTGTAGTATTTTAGACTTAGACAAGTCAGATTTGAAGTTCGATGCAGCGCATCGGGCTGAAAATATGGCGAAGTATAAGTTTAAAATAGTAGCGATAACGCCAAGTTATTATTTACACGTTACTAAGTATATTAATTTAAAATTTATGTGTTTAAAATGGTTTGTTAGGATTGCTTTATTTTTTATGTTTTTGCCAATTTTTTATTATGTAACTCATCGAGATTGGACTGGTGCAGAGCAAAATAAAAAGTATAAAAAATACGATATTTCTACTATAAAAATTCCTGCGCAATACAAAAATTGGGGCATTGATGTATCAAAACACAATGGAGAAATCCATTGGGATAAGGTTTCAAAAACTTTGATTGATACGACACATATCAGCTTTGCTTTCGTAAAAGCAACCGAAGGCTATTGGTATATTGATCCCGAATTTTTGGATAATTGGCATAGTTGCGAAGATGAAAAAATAACGCGCAGCGCGTATCATTTTTTTCGTCCAAATAACAATATTCGACTACAAGCGTGGTTATATTGTATGACAGTTCATATCAAAAAAGGCGATTTGCCACCAGTCTTGGATCTCGAATCCGATGATGGTATATCCGATGTTGAAGTGTTGGAAAATGCTCGAATTTGGTTACAAATCGTTGAAAATCATTATGATATGAAACCAATTATTTATACAAATTTGAAATATTTTAATAGAATCGTAAAAGGAAATCTGGAAAATTACCCACTTTGGTTTGCACAATATCGAGGCGAAAAACCAAACCTGAGCGACGATACAAATTGGGATATTTGGCAAATGTCAGACAAATACAATATAGAAGGCATCAATGAAAAAGTGGATTTGAATGTACTCAATCCTTCATTCGATTATTTGGAAAGTTTGAGAAAAAAGTAATTCAATAATAAAGTTCAATTGGCAATTGGCAATAAGCAAAGTTAAATATTAAAAATTATGTTAGAAATATTCGGTTATTTGGGCGCATTATTGATGGGCGTAACGTTGGGCTTAATCGGCGGCGGCGGTTCTATTTTGACTTTGCCATTATTGGTATATATTTTCCAAATTGAAACCGTTTTGGCGACAACTTATTCGCTTTTTATTGTGGGATTAACAGCTTTGATTGGTTCATTTAGCCATATCAAATTAGGCAATATTGATGCAAAAGTGGCGATAATATTTGGAATACCGTCTTTGATTTCGGTTTTTGCAACACGTTTTTATTTAGTTCCATTGATTCCCAAATCGCTTGGTTTTATCGGTAGTTTTGAAGTAACAAAAAGCGTTTTTATCTTGGTTTTATTGGCGATTTTGATGTTATTGGCGGCATATTCTATGCTCAGAAAAAGTAAAAAAGTAGAGCAAACTGACGAAGCAATTTCTTACAATTATCCTTTAATCATGATTGAAGGTTTATTAGTTGGCGGTGTAACGGCAATAGTAGGCGCTGGCGGTGGTTTTTTGATTATTCCTGCTTTGGTTTTACTCACAAAAGTACCGATGAAAAAAGCTGTTGGCACTTCATTAATCATCATTGCAGCAAAATCATTAATCGGTTTTTTGACTGATTTAAATTTAAATCAAGCCATCAATTGGTCGTTTTTGATGCAGTTTTCAATCGTCGCGATTGTCGGTATTTTAATCGGCAGCCAACTTTCAAAAGGATTCAATAACGAAAAGTTAAAACCGATATTTGCCATATTTCTAATCATTATGGCAATTTATGTAATATGTAAAGAATTGTTTTTCAAATAGTTGTAAGTTTTGTAATTTGTATTCGTCTTTAACGCTGACAGCGTTCAAAACGCTGTCAGCGTTTTGGAAAGTGTAAAAACTAATCAAATTCAGTTCCATAAAAAAAGCAATCAACTTTTGTTGATTGCTTTTTTTATGATAACGATTGTTGCACTCCGTTTTCAAGTCCCTCCCTTTGGAGGGATTTAGGGAGGACCTAAAAATCCTCAGGAATAATTTCAGGATGCACTTGGCTTTGATCCATCAAACCTTTGCGATATTGAACATAATGTCTCCATTTGTCGATGGCTTTCTGAAAATCGTCTGGAATTGGCGCGCTAAAACGCATTTCTTCGCCAGTAACAGGGTGTACAAATCCGATTTCTCTGGCGTGAAGCGCTTGACGATCCAAAATATTAAATGTATTCTCTACAAATTGCTTGTATTTTGAAAACATAGTACCTTTTAGTACACGATTCCCACCATATCTTTTGTCCGAAAACAATGTATGCCCAATGTGCTTCATGTGTACACGTATCTGGTGCGTGCGACCTGTTTCGAGGCGACATTCGACCAAAGTTGTGTAATAAAAACGCTCCAAAACACTATAATGTGTTACGGCATGTTTGCCCTCTTCTGGGTCTGTATAAACCCGAAATAACATTGGATCGCGATCATCGCGGCCAATATTACCTGTAATTGTACCATTTTCTTCATCAAAATCGCCCCAAACTAAGGCCACATAACGACGATAAACGGTGTGATTGAAAAATTGCTTCGCCAAATGCGTCATGGCATAATCGGTTTTTGCAATCAACAACAAACCCGAAGTATCTTTATCAATGCGATGCACGAGTCCGAGTCGATCTTCTTCGTCGCCTTCCATGGTTGGCAATTCTCGTTTTCCTCTAAAATAAAATGCCAACGCATTGACCAACGTACCATTTCGATTGCCCATGCCTGGATGCACGACCAACCCAGCAGGCTTGTTGATGACCATTAAATCATCGTCTTCATAAACAATATTTAGCGGAATATCTTCAGCTACAACGTGGTGTTCTCTTGGTGGTTTATCCATCAAAACAGTGACCACATCGCCAGTTCTGAGTTTATGATTCGGCTTTACAGGCAATGTATTAACCAAAACGCGCTCTTCTTTTATCGCCGTTTGGATTTTACTTCTCGAAACAAAACTCAAACGTGTCGTGATAAAATGATCGATACGGACAGGATTGCGCATATCGTTCACGAAGCGGTGATGTTCAAAAAGGGCATCTGCGTCAGCGTCTTGTTCGCCATCTTCGTCTTCAACTGCTTCAGTTGAGGTTATTGCTTCTGCTTGAATTTCAATTATATTGTCATCCATTTCTGGTGGCAACTCGTGGTTATGATTTTCTAAATTGGTCATTTTAATCTAAAATTTAATATTGTTGAAAGCATTATCAACAAATTATATTTGGTTATATTTTTTGGTTAAAGTTACTTATTTGTCGCTTTTATATAAAATTTTTGGCTTGTGGGCCTGTACAAAATAATAAATCCAAGATACTCAAATTTTTGATAAAACCATGTCTTTCTTCAAACAATTGATTATATTTTTTAAATTCTAATGTATCAATATCTGCATTTGGGCGTATCTGTGAACGAAAATCAAACACATCGTTTTCGTCATATTTTTTAATATAATCATCTGAAAATGAGCAGTTTAGTTCGATTTTTAATAATTTATTTATTTTATTAAATACGTCTAAATTCAAATCCCAAAGGTTGTGATATTCTTTTTCAAAAAATATTTTGAGATGCGATTCGTAATGTTCAAAATATGGCGCACGACCATAAGCTGACAAGATGCTTTGCCAAGCGTGGCGTTGCCAATTTGTTTCGTAACTTATCTCTACTTCCGTAATTGGTTTTTGTTCATTTTTACCGCCTTGCAATGGTATCGTTATCAATTGAGTACCGTTCGCAGTCGCAATAACAAACCGATTACGAAAACCATTTTTTTGATAATTTTCCCATTTTTCCAATATAATTTCTTCTTTACCAACACAATTTTGATAAAATTGA
>JAYUJV010000612.1:0-1820 GCA_043764975.1 Saprospirales bacterium | reverse complement strand
GCATCATTCAATTAAAATCAGAAGGAGAAACTTACGATGGCCGAACCATCGTAGTCAATGGAAAACCGTTGCTTTATTTCGGAAACTGTAGCTATCTTGGACTGGACACATCGGATGAATTGAAGCAAGGCATTATCGAAACGACCTTAAAATACGGCTCATGTTTTTCGAGTTCAAGGTTTAATGTCGAACTTAGTTTGTATGAGCAGCTCGAAAGCTTGCTCGAAGAAATCATGGGACATCCATGCTTAGTATCGCAAACTACGACCCTCGGTCACCAATCAGTATTTCCAATTTTAATCCAACCCGATGACTTGATTATCATGGATCATCAGGTGCATGCGAGCGTGCAAAATGCGGTAAAAATGGTTGCTGCCTTAGGCACAAAAACGATTTTTATTCGTCATAATAATATGCAAGCACTCGAAGAAAAGGTCATCGAAGCGCAAGGCAAATTCAAAAATATCTGGTACTTAGCCGATGGCATTTACTCGATGTATGGCGATGGTGCGCCGATTCCAGAAATGAAAGCACTTATGGATAAGTACGACAATCTATACAGTTATGTGGACGATGCCCACGGTATCAGTTGGATTGGTAAAAACGGACGCGGTTACATCCTTGATAGTGGCCCGCTGCACCCCAAAATGGTTTTTTCTACCTCTATGGCCAAAGGTTATGGTGCTGGTGGTGGTATTTTGGTATTCCCGACCAATGAAATGAAGCAAACGATTCGTAACTTAGGTTCGTCGCTGTTTTTTTCGGGGCCAGTTTCTACGCCAGTGTTAGGTGCTTGTATCGCTTCCGCGAAGTTACACCTCAACGGAGAAATCGAACGCCGCCAACAAGAGCTGTATGCGCGGATGAAATTTTTTAGAGAAAAAGCCACTTTATACAAAATCCCAATAATCAATAAGAATTTTTCACCAATTTTTTACATCGGCTTTGGCTCTTTAGAGGCAGCGTCGGGCATCACAAAAGATTTGCAAAATTCAGGTTATTCGGTTATTGTCTGCACTTACCCTGGTGTTTCGTATAAGCACTCAGGTATTCGAGTGGCCATCACAACGCACTTGTCTTTTGATGATATTGATAAATTTACGCAAGCACTTGCTTTCCTCGTGAATGAATACGAAGCACAAGGACTCATCAAGCGCGATAAAATCAAGAGCGCATTTAAGCTAGATTTTGTATAAATAGAGGCCTCCCTAAATCCCTCCAAGGGAGGGACTTTCCATCGTAAAGTCAAATTAAGAAGTAAAAGAGTATTATATTTTGCTATTTGATTCAATGATGCTTATTTTTTAGAATATTCTTATAATATTTTCGAGGTGGCAAGTTTTACTTGCCACCTTTTTTGTTGAATTTGCCAATATCTTATTTGGTACAAATTTTGTATATAATATGTCACAACTATCAAAAAAATGAATTTTTTACTTAAATGTGTTCTTTTTTTTCAGCCTACAGATCTGCATGAAGATGACTATCGTTACTTCAAGTCTTCTGCATTTATATCGGCCACGCTGACCTTGCTGACCATTAATTTAGTACTTATTGTATCGTCTTTTTTTTTAGAATTCGACATACAGCATGCCATAATTATTACACCAATTCCTATTATTTTTATGCTTTTTGTATATAAACATTATGGAAACTTAGAGTTTTATGGCAATTTTTTCATCTTTACGCTCACAGCCATTTCCTTTATAGAGATTATGCAAACCAAAGGTTTGTACTCTGATGTAATGGTCTGGATAAATATTTGTCCTTTGCTGGGCATCTTGTTTTCTACTCGAAGGTGGGCATTTGGTTGGTTTTTT
>JAYUJV010000611.1:0-4836 GCA_043764975.1 Saprospirales bacterium | reverse complement strand
CAATAAATTTTGAAAACGTTTGCGATTTTCCATATTTTGAAAAATCTTCTTTGTACGAAAGTATAAAATAACCTTTGGCATCAATCGTGATATTAGGCAGCGTCAAGACCGTATTTGAACTATTGCTCACACTAAAATCTTGTAGGTTGATAGCAGCATCAGTACGGTTGTAGAGTTCTATAAACTCGGTATTCGGCAACGTCACCACAGGCGATGGATCGGCCATGACTTCCGTAATGATGACATCAAACGGCGCTGCAAACTTTGCGGGTTGATACGTAAAGGCAATACTTTGGCTCGCACTTGCATTTCCCTTTTTATCTTTAATATTATTGGCCAATAATGTATAAGTACCTGCCGAAAAAGGATTTTTGTAAGTCAACAAAACCCCTGATTTTGAGGCCGATAAAGCAGCTGTAATTGGCTTTCCGATTGGGCTGATGTCATAATTATTGACACTGACGGCAGAAATAGAATCAATCGCTTCATCGAAATCGACAAGCAGTTGGTTGTCGTTACTGACTTGTGCTGCTACGAGTTTTGGGGCTTCTTTATCCAAGGTTATAGTCGCAATTTTGATGTCGTCGAAGAAAAATTTGTCTTTACGAGTAGCGGAATATATACATTTCAAGCCAAACCAAGCATTCTTGAAATTCACTTTTGTATCGCTTACGCTAAATTCTTTTTGATACGCAAAACCACCTTTATAATCCGCAAAAAGCGACCAAAGACCAGCAGCGTCACGCGTAACTCGTATGCGAACGGCTGTTGGTTCATTTGCCACGCCAGCAAGTGTTCCAGTTGCCAAAGTTGTATTGGTATTGTCGGCTCGAATGAGTCTGATGGCATCATTATTGCCACTTTCTCCCAGTTCCAAATAATAACCTTTGCCTTTGCTAAAATCATTGCCATCCCACATCAAATAGATGCGCAGTTGGTTGCTAGTAGATGCTGCAAATTCGAGGCGCGTATAGATTTCCCAAACGGTACTATCGGGCATCGTGAAAGGTGTGAGAATAGTAGAAGTGCCTGCGTCAGGTGCTTGTAATTGAAGTTCTTTTGCACTATTGATCACAAAATTATTGACATCGCCTTGCCAAGTTGGATTCTTAGAAAGGTCGCCGTCCGAAAAATTATCTACGAATTGAGCGTTTGCAGATAGACAAAACGAGTATATAAAAATAATAGAAAAGTAAAATTTTTGCGAATATTGCATAATTGATAATGATTTTTTGAAACACAAGTACATAAGTAACGTGTAAATAATAACTTGGCGTTATCGCTACTATTTTAAACTTATACTTCGCCATATTTTCAGCCCGATGCGCTGCATCGAACCTCAAATCTGGCTCGTCTAAGTCTAAAATACTACACTCAACTTTGCCAATTTATTATATACTCGTTACTAAACCTCCCAAAAGTAGCAATAAATCGCAAAAGCACGTATATTTGCAGCTAAAAAATACAATAATATAAATGTGTATTTATTTTTAATCCAAAAATAAAGAATAATTAAAATTATGAAAGTAGCAGTAGTGGGCGCCACAGGCCTTGTAGGAACTGAAGTCTTGAAAATATTGGCAGAGCGTAATTTCCCTGTTTCAAAACTTTATCCTGTCGCTTCGGAGCGTTCGATTGGTAAAAAAATAGAATTTCAAGGCAAAACATATCCGATTATATCTATGGAGCAAGCCGTAAAATTTGCACCAGATATAGCTATATTTTCGGCTGGTGGCGGCACTTCGTTGGAGTGGGCGCCTAAGTTTGCGGCCGTTGGTACAGTCGTGATTGACAACTCATCGGCTTGGCGCATGGATCCGTCCAAGAAGCTAATTGTACCCGAAGTGAATGCCAAAACCTTGACACGTAAAGATAAAATTATAGCAAATCCAAATTGTTCTACAATCCAGATGGTGGTGGTTTTGAAGCCTTTGCACGACAAGTATAAAATCAAGCGCGTAGTGGTTTCTACGTATCAGTCTGTGACTGGTACTGGCAAAAAAGCCGTAGATCAACTCATGAACGAGCGCAATGGCATACAAGGCGAGATGGCGTATAAATACCCAATCGATATGAACGCAATCCCTCAGATAGATGTGTTTTTGGAAAACGGTTACACCAAAGAAGAGATGAAAATGGTGAACGAAACCCAAAAAATAATGGGCGACAAAAAAATAAAATTGACGGCAACTACAGTCCGAATCCCAGTCATGGGCGGACATTCGGAGAGCATCAACCTTGAGTTTAAGAATGATTTTGATTTGAAGGAAGTGACAGCGTTATTGGAAGCAACCGAAGGCGTGATTGTGCAAGACGATCCAGCTGCACAACTTTACCCAATGCCCATGAACTCACATGGTCGCGATGAAGTGTTCGTGGGACGTATTCGTCGCGATGAATCAGCACCCAAAACCATGAACCTTTGGGTAGTGGCGGATAATTTGCGCAAAGGTGCAGCAACCAATGCAGTACAAATTGCTGAATATATGGTGAAGCACAACTTGATAAGCAAGCGCACCAAAGGATAATTTTTAAAAATTAATTTTATCATTTAAAAATTAATTCATTATTATTTAATTTATAAATAATTGATTATCAGTATTTTAAAATTTATTTTTATTTTAAATATTGAATTTTATTTTTATTTTATTTTTAAAAAAAATTTTTGAAAATACATTTTACGGCAATTTGAAACTTTACAGCATCAAATTCGTAAAAAAGTATTGAAATAAAAGATAATTGAAGCAAAGCGTAATTGATAGTCATAAATAATAATTACGGTTTCAATATTTTTATACTCATTTATTATACTATTATTGTAACGTCGAATGGCTTTGGCGCAGTCCAATGTCAAAAAATTAACTTAGTAACGCAATGAAGAACAAACTTGTACTTTGGGGTACGGATGCACAAAACGCAAAAGTATTAATTGCAATGGAACTTCGCCCAGAGGCGAACAAAGTAGATATCTACACATTCCCGATGGCGCTTGCAACCGAGGAATTTACGAAACAACTCATGGAAGAATGGCGCAACGATACCGCAGCCGTTAGTTTCCCAGAAGGTTATAAACTGATTGAACGCGAATTGATGGCGGCTGATAGTTTGTTGCCAGAAGATTTGAAAGTAGATCGCAGCGAAATTATTCAACGCGCGCAAAACGAATGGCATTTTACGGTGCTTTCGTCAAAGCTCAATCAATCTTACAGATCTGAATTAGAAGATTTTAAGGATCGTATCGAAAAAATGACGGAATACAGCGCGGGTAGTTGGGAAGAAGTAAAAGGTTTTTGGGATAAGGTGCAAGGTCAAGTACGTGACCGTAACCTTTTTCGCGAACACGCCGATTTACTTCGCGATGGTATCAATGATTTATTTAATAAGTTAAAAGATCTTCGCACGTCGCTCAATAAAGAGTTTGAAAGTCGCTCGCAGGAGCATCATGATAAATTTATGGCTGCTTTTGACCAAGTGCAAACAAGGGCAAAAGACCACTCTATTCGTGTAAATGTTTTGTTTGATGAGTTAAAAGAACTACAAAAACAATCACGTGATTTAGGTATGACGCGCGATCACCGCAATGCGGTTTGGACACGTGTTGATGCACTTTTTAAGAGTATAAAAGAAAGTCGTTTTGGCGCACAAGCCGCAGATACAGGCAACACTGCTGCCGATCGCGCGCAAAGCCGTTTGAATGGTTTGAATCTTGCTATCGAAAAAATGCAAAATTCGGTAGATCGCGACCAAGAAGAATTAGATTTTCAGAATAAGAAGATTGCGGTTAGTGAAGGTCAGTTAGAGGCGCAAATTCGTCAAGCAAAATTGCGTATGGTGCAAGAGCGTTTGGTGAGTAAGCAAGAAAAACTAAACGAAATGATTGCTACACGCAGCGAGGTTGAAAAATCGTTGGAAGGTATCAAAGAACGCGATGCAAAACGTGCTGAAAAAAATCAAGCAATAGTTGCCACTGAAAAAGCGGCTGAAGCGGCAATCGTAGCCGAAGCAACAGCTGTTGTTGCACCAGAAGCGGTAGTTGAAACAACAGTCGAAGCGATAGCAGTGGATGTAACACCAGAGCCAATAGCAGAAGTTGTAGCTGAAGTAGCAGAACCTAAAACCGAAGCAATTGTAGAAACAGTAGCGGCAGTAGCACCTATAGCTGAAACGGTAGTTGAAGTTGCACCAACAGCAGATAAAGAATTGAGCTTTTCTGAACAATTGGAAGATGTGACCGAAGACACGGTTGATACTGTGAAAGCGGTAGCTGAAGTATTGGGTAATAAATTAGAAGATTTTATAGAAAGTATAACGGCTACCAATACAGAAGATACGAAAGCCTAATTAGTAGAGGATTAATTAAAAAAGGGTTGCAAATCAAATTTGCAACCCTTTTTTAATGGAAATATATAATGCAACTAAAAATTAGCTCAATTGTTTTTTACGGTTATTGTTGTAGGCAAAAAGTACGTAAGTCAAGCCAATCGCTACTGCGAAAATAACTAATAATAAATTTAAAGTACCAATATTTTGAAGCGAAACTGCCATAATCATAAAGCAAATATTGGTTAATACCAAGACGCCAGTTGCTTTCATGTGCGTCAGCCCGGCATCTATCAATAAATGGTGGATATGCGTTCGGTCTGGATAAAACGGTGATTTACCTTTCATAACACGCATCGTGAACACGCGTAAAGTATCAAACAGCGGCAAAATCATGATACTAATCATAATGGCTGGTGCGGATTTGAACGCGTAAGGACTATCGCCTAAAGTCTTGTGTAGCTCTATGAATTTTATGGCAAATATAGAGGCTATCAGGCCAAGTAAGAGCGCGCC
>JAYUJV010000610.1:0-1823 GCA_043764975.1 Saprospirales bacterium | reverse complement strand
GAAATTTTGGCGAAAGCCAAGATGGCGACACTTTGTTTTTAAGAAAAGAGTTGAAAAAAATCATGCTCGAAGGCCAAAAGCCAATCAAATTGAGCATGGATTCAGGATTACTTTACTACAAAAACTCAAAAATTCTGACGTTGCTCAATTACTTTCCTGTCGTGCAATTTATCCTCGTGAGTGCGTTTATTGGGTTCGGGTATATTGGCTTCAACAATGCGCGTCGCTCGGAGCAAAATCAAGTTTGGGTCGGTATGGCCAAAGAAACGGCGCACCAACTCGGCACACCTATCAGCGCCATATTGGCTTGGATTGAGCATTTGCGCATGATGTACGAAGGCGATGAAAACACCATCGAAATCCTAGACGAACTCGATAAAGATGTGGATAGATTGGAGTTGATTGCAGAGCGTTTTTCAAAAATCGGCTCTTCGCCAGTCTTAGAACCAATCAATATTTATGAAAAACTCGAAGAATGTCGCGAGTATATGCAACGCCGTTCGCCACGTAAAGTCAAGTTTGAATTTCCCGAAGCCGAACACGAAAGCCTTTTGGTTAATATCAACGCGCCACTATTCGATTGGGTCATCGAGAATCTACTCCGCAATGCCTTGGATTCGATGGACGGCGTAGGCACTATTTCGGCAATTATATTCGAGGATGCGAGCAATGTGTATATTGACATTACAGACACTGGAAAAGGAATCCCGCAGTCAAAATTTAAGCGCGTTTTTCGACCAGGTTATACCACCAAAAAACGCGGTTGGGGACTCGGTCTTTCACTCGCAAAACGCATCATTGAAGAATACCACAAAGGCAAAATACTCGTAAAAAAATCAGAGCCTAACAAAGGAACAACCTTTGGCATAAAACTACCAAAATACGTAGGCGTAGCCGTTGAAAACAATAAACATGAAACTCGAATCAACCGAATTTAGCGATAGATTGCAAGCATGGCACAAAGCCAATCCACGAGTTTTGCCTTGGAAAAACACTCGAAACCCTTACTTTATATGGCTTTCAGAAGTTATTTTGCAGCAAACGCGGGTGGATCAAGGTACGAAATATTATCATGCGTTCACGAGTACATTCCCAACCGTAAGCGATCTTGCCAATGCACCCGACGACCAAGTTATGAAACTTTGGGAAGGACTTGGATACTACTCTCGCGCTCGAAATCTACACCTTACGGCTAAATATATTGATGCCAATTATGCGGGCGTTTTCCCGAATGATTACGCTCAAATACGAGAACTAAAAGGCATTGGCGATTACACTGCGGCCGCGATTGCTTCATTTGCGTTCGACTTGCCTTATGCCGTTTTGGACGGCAATGTATATCGTGTATTGTCACGTATATTTGGCATCGAAACGGCGATAGATACGCCAGCTGCCAAAAAAGAATTTTCGACGCTCGCTACCCTTTTATTAAATAAAGAAAATCCTGCACAACACAACCAAGCCATCATGGATTTTGGCGCGACTTGCTGCACGCCCAAACGCGCGCAATGCAATACTTGTCATTTTCAAGATGTTTGCGTGGCTTTTGCCAATAATAAAATTGATTTATTGCCCATAAAATCGAAAAAGATGATTAAGCGAGATCGTTATTTTCAATACTTACTCGTGCGACAAGACGGGCAAACTTGGATTAATAAACGCATCGAAAAAGATATTTGGCAAGACTTATATGAGCTGCCCTGCATCGAAACCGAAGATTTTATCGAAAAAGATGATTTATTAAAACAAGATTTATTTTTAAAATATTTTAATCATAAAAATTTTACTTTTCGTAAAATCTCAAAACCGCACAAACAAGTACT
>JAYUJV010000609.1:0-14733 GCA_043764975.1 Saprospirales bacterium | reverse complement strand
TAACACCTTCTTTATTGAATTTTACTTCTACACCATTTCCGAACGAATAAAGAAAATAATACATACTGTAATTGATTTCTAATAATTTTAGAAATGTCAAAAATTTTAAAGTTGGGATTTCAAGATATTGATATTTTTTATCTATGTATGCTTTAAATACATCCCAATCATAGTAATCTAAGTCATTTACACCAGCTTCTAGGTCGTTTTTTTGTGCAATTTCTATCTCTTTTGGATCAGGAAAATCAACTGTATAAAATGAAATCTTTGATGTCAATGCTTCACTTTCATCATATCGATAATGGAAATCCATGTCGCTATGTGCATCAAATTTATCATTTATGATAAAAAAATGTAATTGAAAATGAAAATAATTATCGTTATATTCATTGCATTGTTGCCAACAAAACGATTCAAATTCGGGATGAGCTGCTTGGATATACAAAAAAATCTTGTGCATATACTTCATTTCTAATTCAGGCGTTCCGTATCCTTTATTTCTCAGCGCTGATTTTTCGGTTTTCAGAAATGCAGCAAGATCATTCGGCGGATTGCTTAGTTTGTCTATAAAGTCTAAAATTTTATCTCTATACATCGTTAATTATCGAATTTGTAGGTTATCGAATTGTGTTTTTCTTCTTTCGTATATGACGACGGCGGTAAACCTTGTCCGTGCATCCAAGAAGATTTTGTCATTTGGGACAAATAATCTTGAGCAGTCGGGATAAAATGATACGAAAAATCCTCTAAAATATGTTGTTCGGCAATGTCGATTACAGAAACAAGTTTAGCGTCACTGTTCGTAATTGTGTTGCCAAAAATTTTGGGTAAAATATGATTCACAAACCAACTATTGTGAGTCAAAGCACGATGGCGATTGTCAGCAAAAGCCATTTTGCTACTATCCAACAAAATATGAATGTCTAAATAGTCATCTATTTTACCACCAAATTTTTTGACACTACTTTCTGCATGATGATGTGGTTTGCCCATTTTTTTGTTGTTATTTATAAAGGTTCATATTAGTTTTAACAGAAAATTTAGATTTTGAAGATTATATAAAATTATCAGCAATCATGAAACATTGAAATATGAAAACATTCTAAAATAAAGAATAGAATTGAAAATATAAAACATTTCTTCATTTTTAAATTATTTCCCAACGCCCAGTTTTATCACTTCCGATGCGTTCTATTATTTTTTGGTTTTTCAGTTCCTTTATCTTCCTTTTTGATGTTCTTTCACTTATGTTTAATCGCTCACTGATTTCAGCCACATTTATGTAGTTATGTTGTTTGATTAAATCCAATACAGCATTATTTACAGTGTCATTTACAGTGTCAAAATCTAATTTTATAGTGTCATTTGCTATATTTACAGTGTCAGAAAATTTACGGTTCAGTACTTATTAAATTTTCTAAACAGATTGGTTTAGAAGTTACCGACACCTTGAAGGTGTCGGTAACTTAGAGCCGTTTTTTCTAAAAATCAATATTTTACACATTGAAAAAATAATTTATACATTTCATCTAAACTCTAACTCTAACACAAAATGAGTTTTTGCGTTTGTTCTTATTACTGCAAAATTACGAATTTTTTTAGTAATTGTATAAATGTTACGTATTGAAATTTTTTTGTGATTTAGTTTATTGTACATACAACTTTATAGGCTTTTTTTTACTCATTACTGAGTACCAATTTTATTTTTTAATTTAAACCCTATTTGTTATGAAAAAATATTTTACTATTTTTTTGAAAAACAACATTAAAGAATCCAATTATAAGTCATTGATAAACAATGTTTTATATCGTCGTTTTTTTGCTTTTATTTTATTAATAACATTGTTTTCGAACCATGTATTTGCTTATTCTACTACCATAAAAAAAGGAAATTTATTTCATTTTGTTAGACCGCTTGGAATGGGGCAACTCCAAGATTATTATCACATTATAGCTTGTGATACGATACTTGGAGGTGTGTTTTATCATAAAATAATGTCGTGCAATGCAACTGGAGCGCAACAAAATTATCAAGGCTTGATAAGAGAAGATACTTTGAAAGGCAAAATTTATTTTAGAAGCGACACCTGCCAGACCGAAAAATTAATCGTAAATTATAACTTAAAAGTTGGCGATTCTTTCTTTTTTCCATTCTATAAAATTACAAAAAAGGTAACTCAAGTCCAGATTGAAAACAAGTATGGACAACTCCGAAAAGTAATCTATTTTGATGACGCTTTGCAATTTATTGAAGGTATAGGATTCACTTTTTGGGGTGTTTTGCCTTCTCAAAATTACGATTTTTTTTATGCGTATGTAAAAAGTAAAACCAAAATTGTGCTAAAATGCAAACCAAACGAGCCAAATTTTAAGTCTATTTTTGGAAAAAAATCGACAAGCTGGTCGCTTGTACGTACTACAGCTTGTGACGCGACGTCTTCTAGGATAGTATCTATACAAAAAGATACTATTTTCAATAGTCATGACTACAAAAAATTGGAAAAATACGGTTATTTGAGAGAAGATACTATCAATGGAAAAGTCTGGTTTTGGGATATTTCAAAAAAGAAAGAATATTTAGTCATGGATTTGAATTTAGATGTCGGTGATTTTTTTGACTTAATTGATTATAAAGGGGTCGTAAAACCCATAAAAGTACTTAGTGTCGATTGGGTAAACAACTTGAAAACAATTCGATTGGATGTAGAGATCCGACATTGTGTTTTTACTGCCAATACAGATTATCTGACTTTTGTGGAAGGAAGCGGACCAAGTGCAAGTTTTGATTACCAACAAAGTTTTTATGATGATAACTTAGATAAGTATATGGCATGTCATTTTAAAGATGGGGTAAAGGTTTTAGGAAATGTGGTTTACAAAGACAATTGTTATTTTAATTATATAAGTACAAAAGAAATATATAATGACGAAACAATAAAAATGTATTTTCAAGGCGAAAAACTCAAAATTGAAGCTGAAAGCTTAGCAAACGATGCGAAAATTGTATTTTTTGATGTTGTTGGCAACACAATTTATCAACAAAATATCAACGCTTTATTTAGCGAAATAATACTGCCTGAGTTGGCTAATGGCGTTTATATAGCGGTACTTTTTCAGAAAGAAATGCCTTCTAAATACTTGAAATTCGTAAGATAATGGAGATGTATTTTTATAGTTTTTGAGTATGATTAACTTTAGGTTGGCACTTAGAATTGCTTATATCTAAAAAAAAATTCAACAAAACGTTGTCGAGGGTTTTGAACATCGACAACGTTTTATTGAAATCGTTAAAATTAGACATTGTAAATTTTCTTAGTTTAGAAATAATTTTATACAGACTTTGGTTTGAAATTTCCATCATACACCAAAAAGTAAATCATTAAGTTATTTTTTAATTATTTTCCAGCACCCAGTTTTATTACTTCCGATGCGTTCTATTATATTTTGGTCTTTCAGTTCCTTTATCTTCCGTTTGGCTGTACTTTCACTTATGTTTAATCGCTCACTGATTTCAGACACATTTATGTAGTTATTTTGTTTGATTAAATCCAATACAGCATTATTTATAGTGTCATTTATAGTGTCATTTATAGTGTCATTTTGAACTTTTATAGTATCATCGAAATGAACGTGAATTTCACGATTCGTTAAAACATGATTTTCACCAAGCAAAAGGTTTCCAAAAAAACGAAGTAAAAATTCGTTATTGGCTTGAATATTTTTTGTGATGTTTCTATAATTGGCTCTTACCAACGCATTGCGAAAATACCACGAATGTTGTTCAAATAATTCGTTATTTACTTTGAATCCGAATGTACGCAAGTATTTTATCAGAAAAATAGCAGTTGTTCTTGTATTTCCTTCGCCAAAAACATGAATTTGCCACAAGTAAGAAATAAAATGAACGATGTGTTCTATGGTTTCTTGTTGGCTTAATCCCTTGTAACTAAACTTTTTTTCTTGTTCAAAATCGTATTCCAACGTAGATTTCAAACTTTCGGCACTACCATACAAAATGGTTTCGCCATCAAGAATCCACTCTTGTTTAGTGATGTTATAATCACGGATTTTACCCGCGAATTTGTAAATACCATGAAACAATCTGCGATGAATAGAAAGGTATTCGGCAGGCGAAAAGGTAAATGATTGCTCGCTCAAAATTTCGGCAATTCGAGCCGAAACTTTGTCGGCTTCTTCGGTTCGGTCTTCGGCTGATTTACTTGGGTGTTGCTTATAATAACTATCTAATCGTTGTTTTACTTCTTTAATCGTAATGTCGCCTTCTATATTTTGTCTTGCGGTATCGATCAAATATACAGACGGCGTCAAGCCATCCACTTGCTGCAAGCCGATAGCCGTTTTCCAAACCTTAGCTTTTTCTGCTTGGTTTGGTTCACCTTGTCTTATATATTCATCAAAATTTTCCATTTGTTGAGCTGATTGTAAATTCTTACAAATGTTTATAATATATATTTTGAACTTGGGAAATTTTTCATATTTTTGGATTTAAATATTTGTCATTCTATTCGCTTTTTTATCCCAACATTACCATAATAATCATATAGAAACATTGGAAAAGCACTCAAAACGGCAACTGTCGAATTAGGTTTAATATATTTCGCTAGTTGATATTCAAATACAATGTATTGAGAAATGAGGTTATTAGGTAATTTTAATGAACCAACAGTTACAAAATTCATCTTTTTTAGATGTATGTTGATTAATTGTTTCCAAATATCCAGAGTATAAATAGTGAAATTATTCAACTCATTTAGTGCTTCATTATTGACTAGACGTTTATAATTTATGTTCTCTTTACATTCAACCGTAAGTTCTTTAAATGTATCAAAACTACAAATATGTTTCAATGATTCCACCATCGGATAGCTGATATATAATTTACCTTTTTCTGTTTCTTCATTAAAAAATTCAAGCAATTCAGCTAGTTTTGTATCGTTTGCAAGTGTAGAATGACCATCATAATCAAAAAACATATAAATTTCAGCGAAGTCGTTTCGTTTGTAATCTTCTAGTATTTTTTGGGTTTCATCATTCCTTTCTTTTATCAAATTGAATATGTCTAAATCATCATCAGCGGCAATTTCCTTATAAATTTGATATATTTCTGCTCCCAAAACACATTTTATAGTCGTGTTTTTATTTAAAAAGAATTTTTGCAAATTGCTAACAATTTGCGATTCTGCTGTTTTCCCTTCAAAAATAAATAATATTTGGTTAGCCATTGAATGAACCTGCTTTATACATTTTTTCAAGATTGTGCGCTTCCCTCAACTCTTTTTGAGTACTTTTCGAGAAAGAACTGATGCTATTTTTTGTCATTTCAAAATAACAATCTGGTCTCAATAAATCATTTGTCATGATTGAAGTATTGTGCGTTGTAAGTATAAATTGCACACCAGTTTCTTTCAATTTTTCAACAACCAAAGTCGATAATGAATGATGATAAAAAGCATCAAACTCATCTATAAAAACAAATGAAACTATTGCTTTTTCTTTTATATTTTGATACCAAAAATAGAAAAGTGCAAGTGCCATTGTACCTGTGGAAGCTACTTCGCCAAAAGCAATCACTTTATCATTAAAATTAAATGAAATTGTTTTTACACTCGACGTTTTAACAATAGATAATTTACATTCTATTCCAGCTGTGTTCAAAAATAATTCAAAATCTTTTACATTTTTCTTTTTTACAATTTCAGCTAAAATATCTTTACCACCAATTTCAAAACCAAGGTAAGTTTTATCAAGTAAAGTGCGGAAATATAGCATTTGATTGATAAATGTAAAAAAAGCGGTAAATGCTTTATTGATGTCATTTTGTTCTAAGGCAGTATTGTTTTTCACATATTTCAGAATAGACAATTCGGGATTTTCAATTGCTGTTTTCAGCGTTTCAGCACCTTTTAGGCATATCGTTGCCTTCGATTTATTACTTCTATCAAACAAAACAAGTTCTTCGCCATCTATTTGAAGTCGCTCAAATATAATCGTTTTGTAATCAGATTTTTTATATTCGTAGATTATAATTTTTGAATTAATCATATATTCGTAATAAAAACAAGCTACATCAGCATCGCTGAAAGCATTTAAGTAGTTTTTATATGCAGCTTCATTTCTTTGTTTATCAGTCAAATGCTCGATGATGTCAAAAATGGCAAGTGCTAAATTTGATTTTCCAACACCATTTTGTCCATATATAATAGCATTGTTGATTGCTCCATTTTTGATACTGTCTTTGTTAAACTCGTATCCATTTACAGCCGTTAAATCCAACTCAAAGTCTTTTTCAAAACTTTTAAAATTTGAAACTTTAAATTTTCTTAGCATTTTATGTATATTTTTTTGCAAAGATAGTAAAAAAACAAATGCCGTAAAAAAATTACGGCATTTGTTTTTTGAATAGGTGTTTGCTTTGCGATTGCTATTAAAAATTTTTTAGTGTTGTATTTTCAAATTTATAAAATTGTATTCAAGTATATTTGATGATTCCAATTTTCTTATTCTTCATCAAAATCTGAAAGTTTCATTGCTTCTTCAACACTAATATCTCCGAACATTAACTTCATAATTGCAGCAAGGCTTTTATCCATAATATTTATATTAGTCATTATCAACTCTTTAATAAAATGCTGATTCAAATCTAAGTTACTATATGAAACGCTTGTTTTAAATCGGATTTCGCCATCTTCTAAATCCATTTCAAAATTCCCGAAAAATAACTTATAATTAAAACTATTTAATAATTCAAGCATTGACAGTCTTTTTTCAAGTGGTGTATTTGCTCCACATATTGAAAAGAAAATAAATTTTTTTTTATTTTCACGCAAGTTAGCATAGCACTGAAAATTTCCATTTTTACCACTTATCCCAAAAAAAATGACATTTTTATCTTGTATTTGAGTAAATTGCCAATCTTGACTTTTTAAAAAGTCCTTAACCATATTGATTTGCATAATTTTTCTTTTTTTTCGATTTCGTTCCAAAAAAACTTTGAATACTTTGATTTTTCAAATTATACCCTTCATTGATATTTGCTATACTAAAGTTTTCAAAGTCAAATATTTGATTATCGGTATTGTAAATATTTGATTCTTCTACTTTTTCATATTTTAAGGTGTTGAATAAATCTGTAGAATATGGAATTGGTTCTATTTGTATCTGATTTAGATAAAATTTTTTTAATTTATTTTCTTCATCTGTACTTATATTTGTACTACTCTCAACACTAAAGTAACTGTTTTCAGATTTTTGTCTTGATAAGGAACTAGAAATTACGGAATTTATTTTTTCATAAGAAATACAGTCTGATAAATCGAAAAAGTTATCTTCATTAGGATAATAATCTTTCGGTAAATTTTCTACTTCAAAACAATCATAGTATGAAAAAGACTCACTAATGGAGTCGATATCAGTAAAGTAAACTGTTTTATCGGGTCGATTTTCAAATAAAACTAAATGAGAGATTTTACAACTCAAAAATTTTTTTAGATGCTTTGGAGTAACTCTGTAAATTATCCATCTGTTAAATTTTTCATCTCTATCAACCCAATCAAATAAATACAAATGACCGCTTTTAATTTCTTCAAATAAACTTAAAATTGGACCTTCAAAATATGATAAATCTCCAATTCTAATAAAATTGGAAGTATATAACTTTTTGTTTTTATTAGATATTAAATGCTCCATCTTCATTAAAAATATTATGTAAGGTTAATACCTTAAATTGTAAATTAATATTTGAATATTCGTGAAATGTAAAGTGCCCAAAATTACTTTGATTAGGTTCGTCTGCAATCCCATCATTTTTACCGAGTTTTATCAATGCTATGAAATTTCCTTTGTCTTCAATAAACTGCTTTTTTTGAAGAGGTCTAGATTTGTCATATAATGTTTTATATTTCAAAATTGAGTTTGAAAGTGTATCAAACATTGATAAACCATAGCTCATACATTTCAAGTCGGATTTATCCAATATTCTTTGAGGTTCATTTATGCTAACAGGCAGGAAATCATCAACTGTTACAGGATTATGTGTCCAGCGATAAGCATCTTTATCAACTTCAACAAAGTCAATGGTAGGACAATCTTTGAACTTTTGAAGATATTCCTGATATTTAAGTTTTTTTAAAATCATTTGATAAACTATTCAGACTGATTTACGATTTTTTTGCTGCTTTATACTTTTTACATGCATTAAAATTGTAAATAATCAATTTTTTTCGTTTTGAGATGTTTCAAGATATTATGAATATATTACAAAAATACGATAAAAAGATAAAACTTACAAATGAATGAAAATAAATATTTTTAAAAATAAATAATTAGTATTTTGCACTCAAACCTCCTCCTCAAAAAAACGTCTCATAATATTCCACGATTCGCTCATCGACCATGATGTCTTGGGGGCGGAGTTTTTGTTTTAGCACGATGCCGCCGAGGGTGCGACAGCGAGAGAGGGCCACGTAGGTTTGGCCGTGTTCGAACGCGCCGCTGCCCATGTCTATGATGACTTTATCGAAGGTTTTGCCTTGGCTTTTGTGGATTGTGATGGCCCACGCCAAGCGCAAAGGATATTGTTTGAACGAACCGATTACTTCGGTTTCAATTTTGCTCAGGTCTTTTTCACTTTGCTTGTATTTCAGAATCTCCCAAGTCGCTTTTTCGACCTCTATTGTCTTGGTATTCAGGTCTTTATCTTCTATCGAAATCAGAATTTGTTGTTGCGTGATTTGTAGTATTTTACCGATAGTGCCGTTTACATATTCTCGCTTCGGATCGTTTTTGACGAACATGACTTGCGCGCCTTCTTTTAGGCGCAACACCGCATCGGCAGGGTATTGACGCAAGTCGAAAGCGCCAGTTATTTCGGCTTGAAATTGCAACTCTGGTTCATTTATTTGCTGCAATTCGCGCTCATTTATTTGGTCCACAATCGCGTTGCGCGTACTGAGCGTGATGTAATAATCTTCTGGCTCGAACAGCGGAAAATGGCGGACATTTAGGTCGTCGAGGTCGTCTTGGTCGATTCGGCTGCTACGCACGGCATCGAGCAAACGGATGAAATGTCGCTCTTCTTGGCGATATATTTTCTGCAATTCGATGTTCGTAATCTCAATATCGCCTGCTTTTATGACCTTCGCATCAAAGTAATATGGACTCGCATACACTTGCGAAAAATAATACTGCTCTTCTGGCGTCGCAATCACTGGTGGCAACTGAAATAAATCGCCGAAAAACACGACTTGCACACCGCCAAAAGGTCGATTGACTTCCCGATTGAGCCTCAAAAAATAGTCGATGTTGTCAATCACATCGGCGCGCACCATACTGATTTCGTCGATGACCAACACGTCTATATTTTTATAAATCTTGGTTTGGTAACGTTTTTTTATCTCGTTTTTCTGGATAATCCTAGGCGGAAATCCAAAAAAGGAATGTATGGTTTGTCCGCCGACATTGAGCGCGGCGATGCCTGTTGGCGCCAAGACGACAATTTTTTTCTTCGTGGTGTGTTTAAACAACTGCAACAACGTCGATTTACCTGTGCCAGCTTTGCCAGTCACAAACAAATTATGATTGGTTTTTTCCAATTCGTCCAATACATATTTGTATTCATCGCTCAATATCATTGCTTTGGTCATATTTCTTTTTTAATTAAAGTAATTAAAAAAATTAAGGAAATTAAAATAATAATTGGTTTTTAATTAAAGTAATTAAAAAAATTAAGATAATTAAAATAATATTTTAAAAATCAATATTGTTGAAATAATATTTTTGAATAAATAAAATACTTAAAATAATATACTGAAAATATCAAACAGAACGTCGTCGAGGTTCAAAATCTCGACGACGTTTAAAACTTGACTAACTGACAAAAAAAAGACTAACCGACAATAATAAAATCAATTCTTAACTGGCGTAGCAATCGATCTACCTTGTTGCACACGATTCACGAACATCTGCGCGCGACTCGCTTCTGCTTCTTGTATTTCGTAGGTTTGGTCATTGTAACGTTTCGTCAAATCGCCTTTTTTCATTTTTCTAAATTCTTCATTAAATTTTGGATTGTTACTCGAAATTTCCATCACACCTTTTGCAAAACCAAAATAATAAAAATATTCTCCTGGAGATTTTAAGTACATATAAACTCGGTCGTCATTTGTAGTGCTTGGCATCCTGAATTCGACATAACAAGTAAATATTTTGTTTAGTTTTTCACCGTTTACACTCGCAATGCCGCAAGCGTCGCGCATATTTATAAACGACTGATATTCAGCATTCCATCTCATCGGTAAGTAGTTGAATAATATAGGAAACTTATTGTATTTTTTAGGAATATCTAAGGTTTTTTCCTTCATGTTGTTCACAACTTTTGCCCATTCAGTTTCGTCAGGAATAAAAGTGGTCAAAGACTTTTCGTAAAACGGCAAATCGAGGTTATAATCCACATCTTGTGCATCGAGGCCATACGATTTGAAGTCAGCGTTCATGATTTGCAACAATTTTTCGGGAACGTAGCAATCCACACCGACCATCAAATCGGCATATACTTTATAGTCCAATTTCATTAACGGGATAGTGTCGTTTGGCGAAAGCTGCACTGCAGTTTCTGATCTACCTGCTGCCGTAATACTTACACCAGCTCTTAACTCTGAACCGATATTAAATTTCCCCTCGGCGTTTACTTTTCCATTTTTATTATGATAAGTCAAAATATTTCCAGTTTTTACCGTAGGATTTGATACACGTAACGAGTCGCCGAAGTAAAATTGGTCACTATTTTTGTTGTATTTCAAAATTCCTTTTGTTTCAAAAAACGGTCTATCTTTTCTGAAAAACAAGACAGACATGATGCTCGGATACATTTGTGCGCTTTCTTTACTCAAAAATATACCAGTTCTCAACGGCTCGATGTTGCCAGTTCCGTTGTCGTTTTTGGGTTCGTTGAATGGTATAGCCAAATCATTTTTATCGGCGGCACAATTGATGGTAAACCATTCGCGAATCGGTAATTTGGGCGCAACTAGTCGCGCATAACCCTCGAATGTCAAGTTTTTTGAACTTGCTGCCAATCGAATTTTACCTCTAAATTCGGTTTTATGATCCATAAAAAAAGTATCTTTTTCCAAAATATCGCCTGTTGCACGCGTTTCTGTTCTTTTATCGGAGCGCGCGCCTTTGCCAATTCGTTCGCCTACAATGTCATTAAACAAGATTTCTTGCTTTCGATTGCCGATATTGTATTCATAATAACCTTGAGCTGTATATAATTTTTTACCTTTTACATTAACGGTCGCACGATTAATGACGTGGTATTTGTTCGTGATGTCACACAAGATTTTGGCGTTGTTGAGCGTACTCATTATACCACCCGCTTTTATTTCTACATTGCCATCTTGCGTATATACAAAGGCATCGGCAGTTTGGAATTCTGGCACGCCACCAATTTTTAATTCGTAGGTTTTTAGGTTATAAAACGCCGTTTTCCCTTTGAATGAAAGCGAATCTTGCTCTTTATCTGTCGATAAAAATGTAGCCAATTTCTTTTCATCTGCCTTGAAAGTTACGGTTTCGGCCTTCATATCCCAATTAAATTCGTTCATAGAAGTTTGGTATTGGTTATAGGGCATCGAAGTCGAAATATTGTCAGAATTAGACTTGAATTTACCAACTTGCTCATCAAAATCGGCCACGCCACTTACATTTCGAGTATCGAAAGCAAGTGCATTTGCACCTACGGCTTTGATTTGCATATCCATCGTGTCGGCATAAGTTGAGTTTGCGCCAAACGAGAACAATTTTGAAGTCATGCTACCTTTGTCCCAATCGAAAAGTCCACGACCGCGCACACCTTTTGGTGTCAAGATTATCGTACCTTTTAGTGTATGATTTTTGGCCTTGAACATCTCGAAAGGTTTTTCTTTTGTCGTCACGTACATACTATCGCGATACGGTCGCCAGTTTACATTCACGTCAAAACCAAGCACTTGTGGCACTTTTACGGCACTTGTGCGGTCTTCGGCGAGTTCAAATTTTTTCGCGGAAGCGAGCATTTGCTTTGGTTTGAACACAATATCCTCTGAGTTGATTTGTGACCCAATATACGAAATATTGCCTTTGCCGAGCAATCCTTTATTGCTCAATAATATTTGTCCTTTAAAATTTCCTTTGCCCGAATATGCAGGAAAACCGTTCGGAACTGGCGTATTGGTCTTGAAACCAAGCGAATTATCTTCTTGAATGGTCAATATTTCATTAAAATTTGGAAATATTTTTGACGATACCATCGTACCTTTAAAAACGACATCATCTTTTACGAAATTATCCAAATGATTGAAACTAAATTTATCCAACTTGAAATAAAAACTATCGCGGGTGTAGCAGCTATCCAAAGTTATTTTTTTATCATAAAAAACAAAAGAATTGTCTTTGCTCTGAAATGAAGGAAACATCTCGATGTTTTCTTTACCCGATTTATTGTTGGGTGCATCAATCAACAACACGCCATTCAGATATTCGATGCGGGAATTCATACCTTTTGCAATCGGATTGCCAAGATTGTCTTTTTCGCCGTTTGGAATATATAAATCGAAATAACGAACTGAATCCAAATCCATTTGATACTTATCGTAATCGAAGTGAAAACTTTTGCCAAAAAAATTACTAAAACCTGCAAAAACTTTACCTCTATAATCCATGTTTCGATTTTCTTTCATATATATACGATCGCCATCAGGCTTGAGCGCAACCTTTTGTTTTGGGCTAAATTCGATTGATTTTACGCCATCAAGTACCAATTTTTTATCTCTTAAATTAAATACAGCATTCGATTTTTCATCAGAATCCGAAATCAATTTCAAGTTATCATAATCCACTTTTTTCAAACTGGCATTGGCATAATGCAATACTTTGTCTTTTATAGTAATCAATTGATTATCAGCATCATAGCTAATAAATCCTTTTGACGACAAGTCAATAATCAAGCCTTGAATAGATGAAACATCAAATTTTGGATTGAGTCTTTTGGCAACAATATCAGCCTCAATAGTCATCTTTTTTTGTTCCTCGGCTAGTAATTTTAACACCGCAATCGGGTTGGTTGAGCCGATACTTTGCAAACGACGATAATCGCCTTCTTCATAAAATTTTAAGGATTCAAACTCCGCAGTTTTATTTGCTGCACTCGCTACTGAACGCTCGCCAATTACGATCGAATCGTTTTGTAAATACCAGTTTATTTTGTCCGAACTAATATTTGTTTTGTGATAAGAATCATAAAAAGGATTGCGGTCACTACCTCTATCGCCTCGCGTGAGTTGCAACGTTTTGTTTTTTATCTCGTATCTAAAATTGACCGAAGGGTGATAAATCGAGTCTTTTCCGAAATATAAAGACGTTTCGACTTGCTCACCAACCACACGTTCGCCCTTACGGATAATGAATAATTCGGAATACGCCTTAAAAATCTGGCGGCCACTTTCTACGATATTTATTTTGGCACGTTGAGTTTTGTTCCCATAACCATACACGGTTGTACCTTCTAGTCTGAATCCGCCCAAATATTCCAAACCTTGACCTAAGTTACTGATTTTCAATACATTGTCAAAAGATTTGAAACGAGGATAAGTACCTTCGTTGGTCTTTGTTTCGGCCGAAATTTTATCTTCAAAACTACCCTCAATGTCCTTGTCAGGAAAAAGCGTAGGGTAGTGAAGCGTGACTTTGGGTACTGTATAAATACTCTTTCGTATATCAATAGTATAGTCAGTTAGGGTTGCATTTACGTCTTTTAGGCCAAGTCGCTCCCAAGTCACGATACCGCCTTTGCCCTTGAAAATGCCTTGCACTGGATAATATTTACCAGCCGTTTCGTTGATCGAAATGCTATCTTTTTTGCGCTCGCACACCAAATTTAATTTGTCGTAAGCAATTACAGGTTCTTTATTTTCATAAATCATTTCGTAATTTGGCGCACGAGCATACCAATTGAGTCCACCATCGCCATAACGAAATGAGTTGCGCTCGAACAAAAATTTTGAAAATTGAAGAAAATCCTCAATCGGCGTAAGTTTTCGTTTATCGATGTCATTCAACATTTGATCTACGATGCCGTGCCATTTTACAAATTTGGATTCGTCGGCTGGTTCTTTTTTTACGATTGCTAAATCTGTAAGATACAGCAAAAAGAAAGGATTTGCCGTCAGTTTCTGAGTCATCATCAAGTTAGAAGTTTTGATGATTTGGGCAATTTCTTGATCCGAAAAAAAACGTTGTTTGTATAGTTTTTCAAAACTGTTATAAGCATCTTCCATGTCTTTTCGCTTCGATGCCTTCATGATTTCTTCGAGTTGCTTAAAATATTCGGCGGGTGTTTCCGAAAATTTATCTACTTTTTGAGCAGAAACGTTGCTTACAACATAAAAAAACGTCAGCAATAAAATAGCTATCTTTTTCATTATCAAGGTTTTATAAAACATAAAGTTCTAATTTTATATTTTTAAGCTAAAAGTCAATTGTAGTTCAAAAAAATTTGCATAAAGTTACAAAACCTGATTAACAATTACTGTCAATCAGGTTTTGGTTTTCAAATTTTATGATTAATTTTTTAAATATTATTAATCTAAAATTTGATTTTATAACGTGAATATAGTGTTTTTAGTATTTAAATACTGATTTTAACTATTTCGCTTCAGCGGTATTTTTGATTAGAAA
>JAYUJV010000608.1:0-4853 GCA_043764975.1 Saprospirales bacterium | reverse complement strand
TGAAAACTAAGATAAATAGAACGCTGATTTGTCATGATTATCATGATAAAATCATGATTTTGTTTTAAAAAATCATGATTTATAATGATTTTTATAATGATTGTCATGATAAATCATGACAATCATTATAAATCAGCGTTCTATCTTTCTACGTTTTTTCTACAAATCAAAGTTGCTCCCAGTTTATATGGAAATTCACAGTAAACCTTACTACATTAAAGTGCCTTATGTGTTAGAAAAAATTTAACACATAAGACACATAAGGTATTTTCACATAAGAATACATAAGCATTTGTAACCTCATTTGACCCTTCTTATGTGCCTTATGTGTTAGAAAACAATACATTTTTCAGCACATAAAATACTAAAAGCACTTTACCAAGTTATTATTTACACGTTCCTTATATTATTATATTCCCTATCAAAAATCCATTTTCAACCTAAGATTTAAACGACGCGTCGTCAGATTATTCGGTACTCGATATTGTTGATTAAAGACTGTTTTTACCCAAGTATTGCCAGCTTGATTTTGGACTTGCATTAAGTTAAACACCTCAAAACTCAGCCAAGAAGTACGCGTGAAGCGGAAAATATTATGTGGTTTACGTGCGCGCATGGCTTCATCAAACAGCAAATACGAAAATCCGATGTCCACGCGATGATAAGGTTTATAACGATAAGTGTTTCGGTATTCAATGTTGTTATAAGGCAAACCGAACGGCATACCTGATCCAACTGTAAAATTGAGGTGCATCTTGAAATTTTTATTGCTGCGCCAATAGTCTTGAAAAAACATAGACATATTAAAAAATCGATCACTTGGTCGCGGCACATCTTTTACGATCGTTCCAGTTGGTTCGCCTAATTGTCGAATTTTATGTACGATGCCGTCCAAACTTTCACGTGTACGAAGGAAAGAAAAATTGATCCAACTTTCTGCGCCTTCCACAAATTCACCGTTGATTCGCATATCTAAACCTGTTGCATATCCTTTAGAATCGTTCGCGCCACTGTATCGGATTCGGACATTATCAATGTCGTAAGAAATCAAATCCCACATAGGTTTAAAGTAGGCTTCTGATATAAATCGGAATTTTTTAGGGTTTCGCCCAAGGTAAAAATCTTGTGTAAAACCGAGTACAATATGTGCTGATTTTTGTGACATGACATTGTTAGAAACTAATCCATCAATACTTCTTAATTCTCTATAAAAAGGTGGTTGATAATACAAACCACCCGACAATCTGAAAGACATATCTTTTGACCAATTCAAGGGTTTATACAAAATCTGAAAACGAGGCGTAATGGTTGCTTCTTTATTAAAATCCCAATAACTAGCACGAACGCCGAGCGTCATTTGCACTTCTGCCAAATTATCTTTTCTATATGTATAAGTATCTTGAAATGAAGCATTTATACGATTAGAGTTCAAGTTATTACGAGAAGTTACATATCGACTTACGCGCAAAGTGGTTGTGTCATACTCTAAAGAATATAAAGCGGAATCAAGACGTTCCCATTCTTTTAGTTTATCTTTTATAATCTCATTTTGTAAGCGAAGCGACCATTGTAAAAAGTGTGTTTTGGAACTTACCGCACCTTTTCGAGCATACTCAATTCCGCCTTTATGTTCTATATTTGTGACACGTGAGTTTAAGTAGTTACGCACAAACTGTTGTTGCACTCCACTACCAACTTCGCCAATCACTTTACCAAAATTACTTGAGCCTAAATTTGTCTCAATCTCTTGTAATCTATAATCGCCAGTGATGTCTATTTTTTCATTTTCTTGACTATTATAAGCAGAAGCTAAAAACTTGATATACAATGGATTGCGTCTATTTTCTGGAATATAACTGACCGAAGTTCCAGCCATAGCAGTCTGAAAATTATCACGCTCTTGTCCGTCATACAAGACATTCAGATTGAGCGTGCGGTTGATGACGCCAGTCACAGAATTACGCTCCGAAGGGATAAAACTAAAGACAGAATTATTGAAATTACCCAAAAATGCAACTTGCCAATTTTTGCTCAAATCATACGTCAAATAAGTCTGAATATCGGCAAAATTTGGCGTATATTCGCCTTTCACGTCTTGACTACCAAGCAAATATTTTGTAGTTTTATATCGCGCTCCTAACAAATAACGAAAGCGGCGATAACCCGTAGGATCGAGTTTTTTACTGCCTTCAATATGCGCCGAACCACCCAATAAACTTCCTCCTAAAGAGTAGCGCAAACTATCGGGACGTTTATACTTTATGTCCAAAACAGACGATAATTTATCACCATATTTGGCCTCAAATCCGCCCGAAGAAAATGACAAATTACTCATGAGGTCAATGTTCGGAAAGCTCAAACCTTCTTGCTGACCAGCACGAACAAGTTGCGGACGATAAATTTCAAAGTCATTTACATAGACCAAATTTTCATCATAATTGCCACCGCGTACATTGTACTGAGAACTCAATTCGCCACCCGAACCAGCGTTTGTGCCGAGCGCAATGGAAGGTAAAACGCTTTCAAAATTACCAGATGCGTTCGGAATTAACTTCAATTCAGTCACTTTTTCGCGCACCATGCCGCCGTTGTCAATCCTTCTTGCACGCACCACGACCTCAATATTGGTTTCAGTAGTGGACATTTGCACATCCACTTGATATTTTTCGTTTACTTTTAGGTATGGAATATTTACAACCGCATTTTTGTAACCAACACAAGTAAACAAAATCGTTGATTTTGTATTTGAGGGTACTTTGAGCGTATATTCGCCTTTTGCATCAACGATTGAGCCTTTTGTTGTGCCTTTAATCGAAACATTCGTGAACTCAACCGCTTCTTTGGTCGTTACATCTATCACTTTCCCATAAACAACTGCCTCGTTTTGAGCATTACAAATTGATATTGAAAAAAATAAGCCTAATAAAAATATATAATTCTTAAACATTAGAAAATTTCTAAATTTCATTATAAAAAACATTAAAACACAAATATACATTTATAGATTTCATTGAGGTCAAATTTTAACCAAAAAGAAATATTTTATCAAAAAAAACTTTATTTTAAAATCAATTTTCTTACTAATCCCAAAACACATTATTAATTATATTATATAATTAATATATTAATAATTACATTTAAATATTTTAGCATACAAAACATATTATAAATCTCAAAATATTTAATCATCATTAAATCATTAAAATACATTATCATATTTTTACAATATGTTTAAAAATATGATAATGTATTTTCATAGAATAATACAAAATTCGTTATTAAAATGGAAATTTTAAAAATAAAAGCGTTTTATGTATCAAAAACTGTGACAATATTTTTTTAATTAACAATTATTAAAAAAATAAATACATAAAGTTTGATTTTATCATAAAATAGTCATATTTTTGCGTATCGTTTTCAACAATGACGATGTCACATCTCAACAACCTTCCTAATCCTACCAAAAGTAGGATAATTTTTGTATTCAACAAATTAAGAATTTTACCCGATTTTACACAACAATACCCAGTTCTCATGACAACGAATTTTACATTTCGAACGGCTTTTGGCGTATCTATGCCTAAGCGTAATCTAATTGCTTTTTTGCTTATGGCTTTTAGTTTTTCTATATTTGCACAATCGAATGGTAATGATGCTAAAAACATTACGCTAGATTGGCAAAGTATAAAAACGGCATTATTGAATGCACCGAAAGAAAAAACGCCAAACGCTGCTGAAAATGCAGTTCTCGTTTCTATTCCGACCTTGAATAAAGGTTATCAAAATTACAAATTTATTGAGTCTTCATTGTTTGAAAACGGAGTTATCAATAATTGGATTCCTACGAAATGTTATCAAGGACGCTCGGCAACCAATCCGAACGCTATCATCAGAATTGTGGTTAATCAATTCGGAATTTATGCTGCCATGTACAACAATGGTAAGTTAGAGTTTATTGACCCAATCAATGCTACTACAAACTCTTTCAAAATATATTCAAAAACGAGCGAGCAAGTAATGTGCGAAAACGGAAGTTTGCACCCATTGCACCCCGAAGAAGAAAATTCAGCACGAGCTTCTTGCAATAGTTATGGCGGTACACGTCGTGATTACAAAGTTGCCATGGCCGTGACTGGAGAGTATTATATCCACAAATCAAGTGTTTTGGCAAATGTTCAATCTGATATTACTGCATTGATGAACGTCATAAACGTAATCTATGAGCAACAATTTGCGATACATTTGAACTTGATTTCAAATAACAATTCACTTATTTACACAAGCCCTTCAACGGATCCATTTACCCCTTTAGTTTCGGGTTCAGCTTCTGCTACACAAGCACAAACAGGATTTAATACGGCTGCAGTTACAGCTGTTGTGCCAGTTGCTTCTTATGATTGTGGACAAGTTTTGCATTATGAATCAACAGGTAGTGGCTGGAGTGGACAAGCATCATTGGCTGCCATTTGTACATCATTTAAGTATGGCTGGAATCAAGAACGAGGCTCAACTACATTTAATGCAGGAGCATTTGGTGGCGTTATGGGACATGAAATTAGTCACAATTTTGGTGCAAATCACCCATTTTTTGGCAACCAAAGTGGTTGCGGAGGTGGAAATATTAACATTGCAACAGCTTATGAGCCAGGAAGTGGAACTACATATATGTCTTATCAAGGTATCTGTGGAACAGATGATATTGGAACGGATCGTGATAATTATTTTCATATCGTGAATCTAAATGAAATCAGAACGCATGTTACTGGTATAGGTAACTGTGCTACAAATATTGCAACAGGAAATTCAAATCCAGTTTCAAATTCTAATCCGACGGCTACTACTTATACAATTCC
>JAYUJV010000607.1:0-4856 GCA_043764975.1 Saprospirales bacterium | reverse complement strand
TAAATGCGAATCGCCCAATCCGAGTATATTTACGATTTGAAAATATTGTGCAAACTCGACTGCAAATGCAAAAACAAGCGTTCCAAGCGCTGCTTTCGGAACCGATATTTCCACACAACTTTTTACGGCGCAATAAATCAAAATCACGACCAAAAAATCGCCTCCATAAGGGCGAATGATGCTGTCGCGTACATATAATGCGATGTAGATTTCTATCAAAAATAGCAATAAAGCTAATCCGAAATAGTATTTATTAAAATGGAAGTTGGGTCTTGACATAAATTTTTTCCTTTTTAAATGTTACAACAAAGCTGATAGCGTTTTGAACGCTGTCAGCTTTGTTATACCAAAAGTCAATTACCAATTGACTTAACTTTTCCTAAAACCATTTTTAACTGACTGATAATCAATAAAATAGATAACTTTCAATGCTAAATTTTGATTTTTACCAGTTTGTAAAGTACGATTCAAATTGCTGCCATAGCTTTGATAATTTGGATCGTCATCGCCAGTATAAGCGTTGTTTTTCCAGATAAAATTCAAGAAACTGCCCGGCGCAAATTGCCAAGTATAAATCAAATCCATATTGAAAAAATTGACGGTTTCGTCTATTTTTTTTGAATAATCTGATTTTGCAAGTGAGCCATCGGCTTTCAAATCAAAAAATTGATTGTAGTTTATTTTATTCCAATAATGTCTAAAACGAACGGTCACGTTCATTTTTGTAGAAAATTTATAATTCAAATTAAACTGATTTTCAACGTTTTGTATATTTCTACTTCCAAAAATCGGTCTATTGCCGTTGTCAACCAACGTTGCAAAACCATAGTTGTTTTTGTAGTTCGTAAAACCACCTACATAACCAATTTTCAAACGGTCGCTTAATTGCCATTGTGGCCAAGTCCAGAAACCATAACGATAACTGTTTTCAAATTTTGAAAAATTCATTCGCGGCCCGCCACCGATTGTAAATTTTTTACGATCATCCGAATTCAAATTTATGCCGATATTGATGTTCGCTTCATCTTTGAATTTTAGTCCATCGACGCGTGGTTCAAAATAATCATAGCCAGCAATCGGTTTGAAATAAGTCCAAGCATTTGAACTCCAAAAATTCTTAAAACGCATCCAATAACCAAAGTTTCCGCTGACTTCTTGAAAGGCTTTTGAATCAAAGCGTTGTGTGTAACTGCTTCCTGCCCAAAGGTTTAGGTTCAACAATCGCCCAATTGGCTTGAAGGTTTCGTAGTTATAATTGAGGTTGTGGCTTTGCGCATTATTGCCAGTAAAAATGCCCAAATCGTTTGGATTGTACTTATCGCTTTGCACATCATGGCTATAATTATAGGTATGATTGCCAGCAATTTTGCCAACCGAAAAGTTATATGTATAGCCAATGCTTTGGCTTTCTTTCGAGTACACATCACTCAATCGGCCTTGTGCGCTCACTTCATATTTGTTTGCTTTGTTCCTAAATCGCATATTGAGCGCCGAAACATTGGCATTAGTCGCTAAGTTTTTAGGGTCAAAACGCTTTACATTTGTGTTTGTAAAACTAATGGCCGAATTGTTTTTCAAAGGCTGATCGAGTACAATCATATTATAATTGGTCAAAAAACCTGTCTGAAATTTTCGAGTTTCGCCACTATTTATGTTTTCAATGGTTGCAAAACTTGGCGCTGTAACGGCATTCAAAAAGCCAATGCCGAGCTTTGAAGATGTGCGACCAGATATTTTTGTCGCATTATAAAGCTGTACTTCCGAAGGATTTTGCTTTATTTGTTCATCTTTTGTAAGTTCATAATTGACATCATAATATTTGTCTGGTCTGCCGCCAATCCGTCGTGAATAAAAGATATTTCCCTTAGAAAACAACTCTGTTCCTTCCGTAAAAAACGGTCTTCGCTCCTCAAATCGCACCTCGAATGGACTCAAATTTCGGACTTTGTTGTCGGATTGCACTTGTCCAAAATCTGGAATCAAAGTCATATCCAACGTAAAACTTTCGTTGATGCCGTACTTCAAATCCATACCGCCGTTTAACCGATTGGTCGCATCATAATCATTTCCAAAACGGAAATATTTTTTTGCATCATAATCTTTTGGTTGCACCAAAACTGTATTTGCCAAATAAGGAGAAAACGAAAGACGCAAAGGCGGTTTTATATTCTCTAAACCAGTCAATTCACCATATTGATTAATTGTGCCGTTTATCTTCGGATCCAAGGGCGACCAAGTCGCTTCTTCCTGAAAACGTTGTGTATAATTTTGAAATTGAATACCCCAATTCTGAATATCTTTTTTCGGAAATCGCAATGCCTGATATGGAATTTTCATTTCCAAAACCCAACCATCGTTCACGATTTTCACTTTCGATGTCCACACGCCGTCCCACTTCCAATCCCACGTGATATTGTTACCATTATCGTCAGTACTTGGGTTGTATTTACCATCAATTTGGCTATCAGAAGCCGTCACCATAAATCGAAAAGCGTTTTGATCATCGTCATACGTGTCTATACTTATGGCAAATAAATCTGCACGACCGATATTGTCACGCTGACACAACTCTTGCGCAATATCGCCTGGATTCGCTTCTGTCAATTTCGCACATATATATATGGCTTCATCGTCATAGCCGATGCGCGCCTCGCAAGGCACATGTGGCTGATTGCCAAAATTCGGCTGGTTGGTTATATATTTATCTGCAATCGGAAGGTTTTTCCAACAATTGTCATTCAAATTGCCATCAATTATTGGTTTTTCGGTAATCCGAGTTGCTTTCAAAAACTTATCGTGTGGATTGCCAGCTTGCAATTGGAACGACATTAAAATTGTAAAAATAAAGATAACATATTTCATACTGTTTCGATATATATTTGGTTAGGAAATCTAAGTTTTATTGAAAGACACAAAGGAAATTGATTGGTTGCATAAAGGGAGTTTTTTCTCACAGATTTCACAGATTAACACAGATAAGAGTAAAAATAAGTTTGCCGCTCATACATTGTATTTTTCTGTGAAAATCTGTGAAATCTGTGAGAGATAACCGAAATACGTCTATGAAATCTGTGAGAAAAAAAATGCATCACGGTTTTTCACAGATAAGATAATAAATAAACATAACGTCTGTGTAAATCTGTGAAATCTGTGAGAGATAACCGAAATACGTCTGTGAAATCTGAAAGCTAAAACTAAAAAAGCCACCAACGATTACTCGTTGATGACTTCTTTTTCACACACAAAACAAAACACTTATTATTATAAATAACAATTATTTATTCATTCAAGTTCCAATTATAATCCGTAAAATTTATTTTAGCGTCTTTGTCCGCTTTTTTATCGGAATACTTATTTATAAAAACGATTAAATCACCGAAATCGCTGCCATACCAATCAAATATTTTTGATATTTTTATTTCTTTGGCAGAAATAGTATTAAAAGCCGCATTGTTGATAAATTTTTTCGCTTGGCTGTCTAATGTTACAGTCAAGTTTTCTGCCGTGAATGCTTTATTGAGCAAAGTCGGACAAGATTTTGCGCCACAATTGACTGCGAAGTGGATTCGCGCATCTTTATAATTTTTACGCAGCACATTGTTTTCGATGTCATTCAATGAAAATTTGACACCGTTAATTGTGATGCGTTTTATGTCCCAAGTTTTACCACCGTCCAATTTCTGAATACTCGACACTGGATAATTATCCACGATTACTTTTATGGTATAAGCATTGTAAGCATTGATCCAAAACGCCATCAAATCTTCTTTTTTCCAAGTCGTTTCTGGCGCAGATTTGCTAATAAGGTCGCAATAGGCGTCTAATTTTGCCTTATCTTTCTTGAATCCTTTGTAATTCACTTTTCCATCGCTCGATACATATTTTTTTAACAAAGCGTCCCAATCCGAATGACTCGGTGGCGCAGCAAATGCAAAAGTTGCAGACAATAAGATAACTAAATTCAATAATAACTTTTTCATGTTTGAAATTTATTTAATTCTTCAATATTATTTATAACCACAAAATAAGTTATAAAGTATCACAAATCTATCACAGCCTATCTTTTCAATAAACTTTAACAATACAATAACAATCGGCTTTTTACTACCTGAATACCTCAATCTTTTATTTCAATAAGGCTTTTCATTGATTAATTTTAATATATCTAAATTTCAAGCAAAAACGTTTTTGGTAACACCACGTTATTTTATTACTTTTGCAATAATTTTGAAATGACAATAGCTTTTGGCTAAATTTCAAAAAAATAAAAGCATTTAGTTTTTATAAAACTTATTTGAATAAGCAATTGACAATAGGCAAATATTCGTGCAAAATTTGCCTATTGCTAATTGTCAATTTTAAAGTAGTTTTTAAAAGCTACATCAATTTAGCATTTTTTGGTAAAAGCAAAATAGTTACAAAAAAAATATGTCTATAATCGTAAAAGATTTAACCAAAATGTATGGCGCTCAACACGCGGTGGACAATATACAATTTGAAGCAAAAAAAGGAGAAGTACTTGGTTTTTTAGGCCCAAATGGTGCAGGAAAAACCACAACCATGAAGATTTTGACTTGCTTTATTCCTCAGACAGATGGCCTGGCCGAAGTTTGTGGTTTCGATGTCGCCAAAAACCCGATAGAAGCGCGCCGTCATGTCGGTTATTTGCCAGAGCATAATCCGTTATATAAAGATATGTATGTCAAAGAATATTTAGGATTTGTGGCTGGTATGTATAAGTTGAAAAACAAAATGGCTTTGGTTTCAAAAATGATAGACATGACTGGCCTTGGCGATGAGCAAAACAAGCAAATCGGTATGCTATCCAAAGGTTATCGTCAGCGCGTAGGTTTGGC
>JAYUJV010000606.1:0-1832 GCA_043764975.1 Saprospirales bacterium | reverse complement strand
AGCCAAAATTGTTGGAAAGTAACAACGCTGTTCAGCTCGATAAAGCGCTTGAAAAAGTGCCAGGCTTGAGCGTCATCGGCGGCCAAGCGAATATACGTGGCGGTTCGGGTTTTACGTATGGCGCGGGTAGTCGCGTGTTGGTGTTGCAAGACGATATTCCAGCGTTGCAAGCTGACGCAGGACAAGCCAATTGGAATGATTTTGCGATGGAAAACGTAGAACAAATCGAGATTTTCAAGGGCGCAGCTTCCGCTTTATACGGTTCATCTGCTATGAATGGTGTCATTAATCTAAGAACTGGCTATGCTCGCGACAAGCCAATTACGAAAGTTTCTACCTTTTATACAGGTTACATGACGCCAAAAGATGCGGCTAAAAAGTGGTGGACAAAATCGCCTTACCAAACTGGTTTGTCGTTTTCGCATAAGCAAAAATTTGGAAAAACAGACCTTGTGTTCAGCGGATATGGTCAAAAATTTGAAAGTTTCAACAAAGATACTTACGAAGATTATGGTCGAATCACGAGTTCTATTCGTCATCGTGTGACGGATAAATTGAGCATTGGCTTCAATACCAATTTTAATTTTGGCAATAGCGGCAGTTTTTATTATTGGCTCAATGAAAAAGCTGGTGCATATAAAGGCACAGCGAGTACAATCACGACAACAAAAAAATTGCGTTATACCATTGATCCATACATCTCTTATTTTGATAAAAATGAAAGTCGCCACAAGTTTTTAGGCCGATTGATGAGTGTGGACAACGAAAATGCGCTTAACACTTCAAATCACTCGAAGTTGTATTATGGAGAGTACCAATTTCAACATAATTTTAAAGAAATAGATTTGGCGGTTACAGCGGGTTTAGTCGGGATTCATAACAAAATAACGGCGCAATTATATGGCGATACTTCTTATGTTACCAATAATTTATCGGCGTATTTGCAGTTGGATAAAAAAATTGGAGATCGTCTAAACGTTTCATTTGGAGGACGTTATGAGAGCAATGCTACGATTTCGCCTAACTATATTTACTTGTATCAAAATTTATTTACAAAGAAAAATGTTTACGATACTATAACTGGTGGCCGAACAAAAGAAGCGAAACCAGTTTTTCATTTTGGTATGAATTACAAACTGGCGGATTTTACTTTTTTAAGAATGTCGATTGGTCAAGCCTATCGTTTTCCGACGATTGCTGAAAAATTTATCACGACTTCTTTGGGTAATTTTCCGATTATTCCGAACGGAAAATTGACATCAGAAACTGGTTGGAGTTCAGAAATCGGCATCAAACAAGGCTTTAAAATTGGTCAATTTCAAGGGTTTACAGATGCTGCATTTTTTTGGACAGAATATAAAGATATGATGGAATTTATTTTTGTACGAGAGTTGCCACTTAGATTTCAATCTCAAAATATTGGCGATACGCGCATAAAAGGCGCAGAGTTTTCAATTTCAGGACTTGGAGCAATTGGCGATACAAAACTCTCATTATTAGCGGGTTATACAACTATAAATCCTAAATTTAAGACATTTGGCGATCGTGAAAAGATGGATAGTAGCGACTCTACCAATATCTTGAAATATAGATTTAGACAAACAGCCAAGTTTGATTTGCAAGCCGAAAATCATGGTGTATTTATTGGTGTGGCTTACAATTATACATCAAAAATGCAAGCGATAGATCGTATTTTTGAAGTTGCTATTCCTGGCGTAAAAGCGTTCCGTGCAGCGCATAATTCGGGTGTTGGTTTGTTGGATTTGCGCGTAGGTTACGAATTTAATAAACACATTCGATTGACATTGATTGCTAAAAACTTGCTCAACGAA
>JAYUJV010000605.1:0-1835 GCA_043764975.1 Saprospirales bacterium | reverse complement strand
CATTTTCGGTTGAGTCAGGTGCTTGTGCATTGGCCAAAAGTTGCATAAAGCAACAATAAAGTAAGGCGTATCGTATTTTTTGTTTCATTTTTTTTAATACATCGTGAGTCGTGAGAGAAAATTGCTAATGCAATTTTTTTTCGTGAGTCGTGAAAAAACGAGCATCGAAATTGGTATAAGTAACTTCTGTGTTAATCTGTGAAATCTGTGAGAAAATCCTTTTCTAAATCGAGAGTCGAGAATCGAAAGTTGCTAAGTTAGATCTGTGTTAATCTGTGAAATCTGTGAGAAAAACATTATCGTGAGCAATCAAATGCTTTCTTCTTCCCAAATTTGGCAAATATTCACGATTGTTTCTACGGCTTTTTCCATGTCTTGACGGCTCACCCATTCGCGCTTGGAGTGAATGCCTTGCTCGCCAGCAAATAAATTCGGACATGGCAAACCCATAAATGACAAGCGAGAGCCATCCGTTCCACCTCGAATACTGTCCAATTTGGGTGTCATGCCAGCACGCTCAATGGCACATTTGGCAACATCTACTATCATCGGTTGCTTATCCAATACGACTTTCATGTTGCGATATTGCTCTTTCACGACAAAATCTGCCGTAGAATTTGGATATTTTTTTAATACTTTATTCACTATTTTTTGAAGCGTTGCTTCATGTTTTTTCAACTTTTCGTCCGTAAAATCACGGACTATAAATTGCAGCGTCGCGTGTTCCAATACACCACTCATCGAAACTGGATGCACGAAGCCTTGCTTTTTTTCGGTGCTTTCGGGCGAAAGTTTCTTTTTGGGCAATTTTGCCACAATTGCCGAAGCAATCTTGATTGCACTTTCCATCTTGCCTTTTGCATAACCTGGGTGCGCACTCACACCTTTTATATTGATGGTAACGCCGTCTGCCGAAAACGTTTCGTCTTCGAGCGAGCCGCGTTCGCCACCATCGAGGGTATAGCCGAAATCGGCACCGAGTTTTTCCATATCAACATTGTCCACACCGCGACCGATTTCTTCGTCTGGCGTGAATAAAATACGGATTTTGCCATGTTTAATGTCTGGATTCGACATAAAATATTGAGCAGCGTCCATGATTTCGGCCACGCCAGATTTATCGTCAGAGCCAAGAAGTGTCAGACCGCTTGCCGTCACGATGTCATGCCCAATTTGTGTTTTGAGATAAGGAAAATCCTTTGGGCTAATCACGATAGTCGTATCGTCGGGTAACGAGATGTCGCCACCTTGATAATTGGTGTGTAAAATCGGCTTTACGCCAGTACCACTACAATCGGGCGCAGTGTCCACGTGCGAACAAAAACACAAAACGGGTACTTTCTTTTTCGTATTGCTCGGAATCGTGGCATATACGTAACCATGCTCGTCCAATTCGGCATCAACGATGCCCATTGCTAATAATTCGGCTAATAAAACTTTGCTCAAATCCTTTTGTTTTTCGGACGAAGGGCAAGTTTTTGAACTCGGATCGGCTTGTGTATCTATCTGAACGTAACGCATAAAACGTTCAGTAACGGTAAAATCGTAGGTTTTCATTCGTAAAAATGCTGTTAGATGAACTTAATGTGAACTTTTTATAAAAAAATATAAAAAATAATATTTTTTTTTGAATTAATTATTGCAAATATGATAATAAACTTATACATTTGTAATATAAATAGTATAAAATATTTTTAATAAGTATTAAAATACAATTTTAAAAGCTGCATCGAATATTTTCGAGAATATAGAATGCTTTCCAGTTCGATTTTAAGATTTTTTCATAGGCTTTTTGTTTTTGTCCCCTGCCCAATTCTTTTTGGGTAGGGGTTTTT
>JAYUJV010000604.1:0-14773 GCA_043764975.1 Saprospirales bacterium | reverse complement strand
ATCAAAAATTAAATAAATAAATATTTTTTTATTTATTTTAATTATTGATAATCAATGAATTATAATTTAATACAATACATTTTTGAAAAAATCATTTTTTATATCAAAATAAATTTCAACACAAAAAACGTAATGCTAAATCCCAACCGCCACATGATAGGCCAAGGCTTGCGCCGAAAGCATGGGATTTGCGCCGCTTGCTGATGGAAAAAGACTAGTGTCGGCTACATATAGGTTTTTGATTTCGCGGGTTTCTCCATTTGGTTTTACAGGAGCAGAATCGTTGCCGCCAATGTGACAAGTTCCCATCTGATGCGCCGAAAACAAGCCAAAACGATTAACATCCCAACGCATTTTTTCTATTTTTGAAATCGTCTTCGCTAAATCTTCACCTTTATAGTGATGCAAAGGTTGGTTGTGCAATACGCTAATGCGCTCTGCGCCAGCTGCTTCGTGCAAGCGAACGCACTCTTGCATACCACGTACGAGGTGCGCTTTGTCGTAAGGATTTAGTTTGTAATGTACTTCGGGTTGTCCAGATTTTTTTGCGACCCGCACTTCGCCAGGGAATTTGTCGCGCACAAGGCCAAAGAAAATGCCGTTGTGTTTGGCATCAAGTAATTCTTGCTTGAATGATACGCCATTCTCCCACGGCAAAACCACCGCCATCAAGCCTGGATGCGCAGGCGGACACTCGATTCTGACGCCCCAATTGGCGTCTAGTCTCGCAAAATCACTCACTATGGCGGACATCATCGGGCCATACCAAGGTTTTATTTCGGCTTTATAAATGGCAGGAATTGGCGCAACTGGATGTAAATACAAGTTTTTACCGATTTTATCGTGTCGAAGACCGCTTTTTTTCAGCAACACTGGCGTATGCAGCGCACCAGCACTGACCACCACTTTTTTACTCCGAATCGTCACTCGATGCACGCCAAATTGACCGACTACGCCAGTCGCTTCGCCTTTTGCCGTTGTTACTTTTTCGATGTGCAAACCAGCAATGATTTGAGCGTTGTTCTCAACAGCGTCTTGCAAAAATGTTTTTACGGTGCTTTGTTTTAGTCCAAAAGCATCGCCAACGCACGAAAACCCAAGCGATTTCCATTGCGTTTCGGCACTTTTATTTTCATCGAATCGCACGTTCGATGGAATCGTATTTGATTGATAACCAATTGATTGTGCAGCATTGGTCAATAATTGATTTTGTGGGTTGTGCATCCCATAATCGCTGGTGACACCGTTTCGCTGCTCTACATATTCAAAACCTTTTTTATAACTATGCTCTAAAAAAAATGGATTTTCGTAGTCTTTTGCCCATTCTTCGAGTACAAAATCTGGTGTACGGAGTGCGCCAGCCCAATTGACCGTAGAGCCGCCACCAAGCGTGCTGCCAGCCAAAATAGCAATGCCGCCATCTTTACTCGCCATCAAACCTTGGCTCTCATATAAGGCACGAAGCATAGGCAACTCTCGTTGTGTAAAGTCCGTATCGCAATAATATTGCCCTTTTTCGACTACTATGACATGATAACCACGTTGAGCCAAAATCGAAGCCGCCAAACCGCCGCCTGAGCCGCTACCGACTACTACAATATCGCAATCCAAAGTCGTATCTTTCTGTATATCAATGAGTTGTATCTTCGATTCGTCTTGTGGGCGATTCTCCAAAACGGTATCATAACCCAAGGCCGACCAATCTTCATTGTGGTTGCCGAAGTAAACAATGGCAACTAATTTCTTGAGCGTATTGAACGCATTGCGTATATCGGCGAGCGCATGATTCGCCATTTTTTGAAGCATAAGTTCCACCTCTACTCTACTTTTGTTTTGTACACTACTCCATGAACCCGACAATATCAACCCGCCAAAAGTATTGCTCAATAGTTGCATCAGTTGCTTAAACTGGTCTTGGTCTTCTATTTTCAAATCGCCAACGACGTCCAAAACGGTTTGCGCCACATTCAATGATTTTGCGCTACGCAACCAATATTCGTTGTGTTCGGGTTTGTGTTCGGATTTATTTTCTATACTTGGAATCAAAGCATCGCAAATTGCTTCGAGTGCTTTGAATTGGTTGTCGCTGAGTTTCATCTTTTGATTTTTAAAAACTAAAATTTAATTTTTATTTCAATAAAATATTTTTTATCAATAGTTTATTTTCTCAAAAGTACAAAAAAGGTTTTTAATAATGCTCATGTAGGCGCATAGAAATATTTTTTTTGTTACAAGTTAATTTTTAAATTTAGAATCAAGAAAAAGTTGTAAAAACCATACACAACTTTTAACAATTTTTGAGCTAAATTAAATACCGAAACTACTTTTTCTGTACCTAAAAGCAACCAATTTTATCAATCATAAGATTTATTTTTATTTTTGTATTTCAAAAACAACAAAGTATAAGTTAAAAATATTCATTAAAATAATTATTTAATATTTAAATATTAATAAATACAAAATATTGTATTGAATTGATTGATTATTAATAAAAAAAAGAAATTAGTTTTTACAAAAAAAAGACAAAACCAGGCAACGAAAAGCTAATAATAATTGTCTTTAATGTATAGAATCAGTTGAGCAATTTATTTTTAGACATATTAAAAAAATATTGAAAAAAAACTTAAAAAAACTTGACTGGTATTACAAAAAACCCTAACTTTAGGGTATTAATCATCTTAAAAAAAGAGGTTCACATGAAAGTCACAAACAGAATGCTCGTCCTCGCCTTTTTCGCGATTAGCCAAGTGCTTTATGCACAAACAACTACCGAAAAGACGCTTGTAAAATCTTTTGATTTGCAAGGCAAACACCAAATCATAATCGACCTTAGCAACGGCCCAGTCCGCGTCGTGGAGTGGGATAACGACATCGCACGTGTCGAAATGAGTATAGCTATGGAAACAAACGAAAACACCCTAAAATCGCTCATCGCAATTGGTCGCTACAATATGGTATCGACGAATAATGGCGAAAGCATCAGTATCAGCAGTCCTGGTCTGTTGCGCTCTATGAAAATGAAAGGTGTGGAAGTAAAAGAAAACGTAAGCTACCAAGTTAGTGTGCCGAAAGGTACGAGTGTGAAGGTAAAAGATGCTGTTATCGGGGCGCTATAAGTGCTTGATATACAGTATTTTAAATTAAAATAAACCAAATAAAAACAATAAAAATGAAACAATTATTCGTATTATTTATGCTTTGTTTTTCATACGTTGGCTTTGCGCAAACGACTTATCCGACTGCAATGCCAGCTGAACGAAAAGTAGAAAAAGTAGTGATTGAAGAAAAAACAGAAGAAGTATCGACACCAAAAGTGGATATGAAAAAAGTTAGCGCTGAACGCAACGCTTTAAAAACGAATGTAAAGATTACGACGCCTGACAATCCTCGAGTGAACACTACTTACCAGAGCGATAATGGCAAAGTAACAGGTAGCCAAACGACAATAAAACTTGGCAAAAACAAGAAAAAAGACAATTAAATAGTGTGTAAAACACTCAAAATTAAAAATACTTTCAAGGTTTTTATAAAGCCATTTTCTGTTTTGCAGAAGATGGCTTTTTTGTTTTTAAGACTGTGTTAAATGAATTAAATATTTCTTAAAATTTGTATCTATATTTACGAATCATCGTCAGAATGTTATCGCTAACGAGTTGATAATGATTGCATTAAAATAATATTTTTAAAATATTTATTTAATATAATATTTTTTAATATCAAATAAAATTGTATATTTGTATCACTTATTTGAAGTGAAAACATTAAGGTTACATACTCGGGAAAATATGTAAATAACTTTAATGTGTAAAACACTAACTGACACTACATTATGGCCAAAACTTCATTATTGTTTAGTACACTACTATGCTTGTGTACTTTTACGCTGTCTGCACAAAAAGACGTATATCTACAATTAGATCCAAGTTGTATGGATCGCCTCGAGTACCACATCAATGGCGAAGACGCTAAAGGTGTTGAGTATATTTCTTATCGGTTTGCACCAAATCAACAAAACACCTACTTTTTTGAGGTCGGAACTGAAAATACCAACCATAGTTTAGCGTTGCCAATGGGCATCAAAAACTGCAAAACACTAACGATTGATAATAGCTTTGTGAATAAAGTGCGTGATGGGAAAATCAATCTGAGTATTGTGCGCAAAGATGATATAGGTTATAATATTTCGCCTGTACATTTGGTGTCGCAAATCAATACCAATGGTGAAAATATAGACTTAGCAGCTTTCGATTTTCAAGCAAAATTGAATACTGGTGAGGACAATTTCAGAAAAAACATTGCGCCTGAAGACAATCCTTATGAAGTTTATTATTCGGGTTTTGATACCGTGAATGGTCTTACGCAACATTATTTTCGGAAGCAATCCAAGGAAGTATGTCAGCCAAATGTAGATTATACTTATGTGCAAGGTTTAGGCATAATCAATGAAGTGACGCACGTATCGAGTCTAAATCCGACAGAATCCACGATGCACTTGGTTCGTGTAAACGAAGTTTCGATGGAAACTTATGCTGACAATTTGGTCAATAAATCCAAAACTGCGCCGTTGTCAGATTCTTTTGCTATTTCGGATTCCGATATTGCAGCTTCGCAAGCCGCTGAAGTGGTTGAGCCAGAAACAGTAGCTGCTGTTGAGCCAACAGTAATTCCTGCTCAATATGCTGAGACAAGTAAAAAAACGAAAGTCATCACGACAAAGCCAAAAACGGCTGTGATTGCTAAAGTAACAGAAAAAGTAACAGAAGTCGAAGTTGTGACTACACCAACGCCCAAAGCAAGTATTACTTGTGGCGAGGTGGCGAACGAAAACGAACATATCGTACAACAAGGCGAAACGCAATTTGGGATTGCTCGCAAATATAGTATCACGGTAGGTCAATTGCGCGCTTGGAACGAACTCGGCGAAAACCTTGCGACTTGTCAGCGACTAAAAACGACTGCGCCAAAGGCCGCACAAATTACGAAAGTAGAAGAAAAAATAAGCGCAAAAGCACCAGTTGATGTACTGGTATCGAAAGGTGGAAACATCACTAACGCTTGGAAAAGTAACAATACAGGTCATCATACGGTCGTAAAAGGCGAAACGGTAAGCGGTTTGGCTCACAAATACGGTTTTTCGGAAGAACGCTTTTTGCTCATGAATGACCTAAAAGAAGGCGACGTGATAAAAATCGGGCAAGACCTAAAAATCAGTGACTGCGTTTGTGATGCAAATGCGAAAAAAGGGATTTCTAAAACGATAGAAAATGCACCAAAAGAGTATGCCGCACCAATCAGCGCTACGAAAGAAACGCTCATCGAAAAAGGTATGCCGACAATGGCGACTAGACAAAAAGAAGTGGTAAAGTTAGAAATCGCTGCGCCGATGGCAAGCGAAACTAAATCTAGCTCAACTTTTATGCACAAAACAATACACGTGGTTCAGAATGACGAAACGGTGCAAACAATAGCAAAAAAGCATAACATAACGGTTGCAAAGCTACGTGCCATCAATAGCTTAGAGCAAAACGAAGTGTTGATTCCGACTCAAGTAATTTACGTAGATTAATTATAACAATAAGTTCTTTTTGATTTTTAGAAATAGCGTTGGAGTTTTCTCCAACGCTATTTTTTTTATGTTAAGATGTCACATTCCGAAATATAAATGCGTTAGTTGTATAATGTTTTACAAATTTTTGTTTTCTTTGTCATATCAATTCTTAAAAAACATCACTTATACTACCAAATACCTAACATGAAAAAAACAAAATGCCTAAGCCTACTTATTTTGCTATTCCTAATCATCAGTTTACCTCAAGCCAATGCTGTTTTATGTCTGAAACTTACGCAAAGCGTTGGCGACTCTTGTGTAGAAATAAAACTAAAAAATGGTAAAATCTATAATGGCAAACTACTCGAAAATAACGCGATTCGAGTCAGATTTACCACTTGTCCGCCTGATGATGGCAGCATCTTGAATGTCAATAAATTTGATGTTTTGCAAATCACAAAACCTGACATGACCGTGATTTATGATCAGGCAGAAGCCAACCGAGAACCAGTTATCAAAGCAGAAAAAAAGAAAAATAGAAGTGAAATCCGAACAAGTCCTTTTGCGATATTAGGATTTGTATTTTCCTTATTGTCCTTGTTAGTCACCACAACCCGATATTTGTCGATTCCGTTATTTGCCGCAAGTTTAGCTTGCGCCATCAAAGGTTTGGTGCAAATTAAGAAATCGGAAGGCAAGCTGAGGGGAAAAGACGTTGCCATCATTGCGTTGATATTGTTAGGTATAGCGATATTTTTTGCTTTAAAATTTGCTGGTCTTATTTTCTAATTTAAAATATTTACTCATAATCACTTCATTATCAATATTTTAAAATAAAAAAATAATTTAATTTTCAAAAAACAAAGCTCAACATGAAAAAAACAAAAATTTTAAGCCTATTCATTTTTATTTATTTCTTCATCGTCTTTTCTTTTAATGCCCATGCAATTGTGGTTGTAAAAAGAGTAACTATCGTAGGCGACTCTTGCACAGAGTTACGGATGCGGAGCGGACAAGTGTATGATGTAAAAATACTCGAAATCAATGAATTTCAAGTGACCTATACCAAATGTCCAAAAAAAGATGATAAAATATTGGTGGTCGATAAATCAGCTATTTATCGCATCACGATGGCTGGTGGCGAAGTAATTTATCAGTACAAAAAGACAGAAGTATTCCAAACGCAACCTGAGCCAAGCAAACCGGTTATTGATTTGTTGGATAAATATACCTTACAAAATAAGGCTGAAGCGGAGAAAAGAGCGAAAGAAAAAGAGGAAAAACTAAAGCAAAAAAAAGAAGAAAAAGAAAGAGAAAATTCACAAAATTCGCCAAAAGACTTAGCCGAAAATCAACAAATGGGCGAAGTAAAACCTAAAAAAATCAAGAAAAAGAAGAAAAAATTTAGCGATTTTGCCATAAAAGGCAACATATTGGCCACAACAGGTTTTCTGTTGGCCATAATCGGCACGCTGGGCTATCAATCTATACCTTGGTTTAGTGTGTTTGGACTTGGTGGCTATATTTGTACGCTGTTGGGTTTGATGGAAATCAACCGAAATCCCAAAAAATACTCAGAAGACAATCGAGTTATCGTCGTTGGTCTTATGTTTTTACAAGCCCTAGTTTTGCTGATTGGCACGTATAATTTTTTATCTTAAAAAAAATATAAACAATTTAGTAATGTGTAAATAATACTTGGTAAAGTTGAGCGTAGTATTTTAGGTGTTAAAAAATGTATTGTTTCTAACATATAAGGCGCATAAGCTCATGTTAAGTTGTATTTACTTATGTGTTCTTATGTGAAAACACCTTATGTATCTTATGTGTTAATATTCTTCTAACACATAAGGCACATAAGAAGGGTCACATAAGGTCACATAAGGTCATGTTACGTTGTATTTACAAATTACTTACTAAAACGTTGAAAATCAATTATTTATAAATTAAAAAATAAATAAAATGAAAACTCCAATAAAACTAACATTATTCGCAATGATATTTTGCATCTTCGGTTTGCAAGATGCAAAAGCTGTCATTGCCATAAAAACCTTAAAAGCGTTAGGCGATTCATGTGCCGAAATGCGTATGTTTAGCGGACAAACGTATTCGGTAACATTAATCGAAATCAGTAACTCGATAGTAAGATATACAGGTTGTCCGAACTCAAACGGAAAGGTATCGGTCATAGATTTAACGTCAATCTATCGCATTATGTTGGCCGACGGTTCTATTGTTTATCAATACAAAAAATTGGCAGACAACGACATTACAAATACGATGAATAAAGAACCGAAATCGAAAATTTACGCCATGCAACAAAACATCAATCGCAATGGAGAAGAGTCAAGCGATTACAATGTATTTTCTGTGATGGGCTTTATTTCGAGTGCGCTTTATGTTTTATCACTTATTCTTACATATAGTTTGAACGAAAATATGTTTGCAGCTTGGGTATTGCTCTTAGGACTTTCGGGACTTGTCTGTTCTGTTATCGGTTTGGCGCAAAGAAAAAACCACATTCCTGAAAAAAAGGGAAAAGATTTAGCCATTTTAGGATTAATATTGGTAGCACTAACGACTTTTATTCCTTTGATACTTTTGGGAGGTTTTTTCTAATTTCACAAAACACTGTAAATCAATTATTTATAAATAAAAAAACACCAATAAAATGAAAACACCAATAAGATTGACATTAATCATAATGCTATTTTGCTTCATTGGTTTGCATGATGCAAAAGCAATCATTGCCATAAAAACCATAAAATCATTAGGCGATTCGTGCGCCGAAATACGCTTGTTTAGCGGACAGACGTATTCGGTAAAATTGATAGAAATAGGTAACTTAACAGCTAAATATACAACTTGCCCAAAATCTGATGGAAAGGTTTCGAGCATAAATCTAACATCAATCTATCGCATCACGATGGCCGACGGTTCTGTTATATATCAATACAAAAAGATTGCAAACGCTCCAATTGCAGACACAACAAGTAAAAAATCTAAGTTGAAAAACTACACAACGCAACAAAGCACAAATCGCTTCGGAGACGAATCTAAAAGTTACAATATACTTGCAGTGATTGGTATTATTTCGAGTGCGCTTTTTGCGCTATCTTACTTAGTTACACTTTTTGGAAGCCTTTATTTCTTGAGTTTTTTGATTTTACCACTTGGACTTTCAGCACTGATCTGTCCCATTATCGCTTTGGTACAAATGAAATACCAAGTACCTGAAAAGAAAGGAAAAGGTTTAGCCATAGCGGCATTGACTTTGCTAGTTTCTTCATTTTTACTTACTTTATTATACCTTCTATTAATTTTTTAATAACTATATAAAATAATGATAATCAATTATTTACAAAATATTTAAATATAAATTAATGAAAAAAATAAAATACTTTTCGTTTTGTATTTTTGTAATTTTCATCTTTTGTTTGCAAGATGCACAAGCTGTAATTGCGCTAAAAGCTATATATAATTTGAGTGATTCGTGTAGCGAAATTCGTATGCGAAGTGGCCAAACATATAAAGTAAAAATACTCGACATCGACGCTTTGAAGGTAAGATACAGTAACTGCGCACAAGCCGATAACAAAGTAAATAGTTTAGATTTGTCTGCCATTTATAGTATCTTGATGCCTGATGGTGCGGTGGTGTATCAGTACAAAAAACCAAACGTAAGCGGCATTGATGATAAAAAACAAAGGTTAAAATCCGATACGCTCCAAATAGGAAATGAACCGAAACAGACAACAAATGAACTCGTAAATAAGCCAAGAAAGTTGAATATTCCTGCTTTGCTAGGCGGAATCTTGGGTTTAACATTTATCTTGGGCTTGTTATTCAAAAATGAATTGATATTTAAAGACCTTCCAATACTATCGGGCATAACTGGTTTAAGCGCTCTTGTTCTATCCATCATCGGTTGGGTGCAGTGCAATCTTGCACCCGAAAAATATAAAGGCAAAACCTTAGCGAAATTAGGCGTTTACGCCATGAGTGCTGCAATACTGTTTTTTTTATTTTTATTCATATACATATTTACTTACTAATCAATGTTTTATAAATTTAAAAAAGTTCAATTTCTATAATAAGAAAAAATATACGCATATATTCAAAATGTCGCTCCTATGGAGCTATGATGGTTTTGGCTGTTAATTATTAGCTATCGATACGTCATGCCTAACGGCATTTTTCAAAAAGAAAAAAACTATATGATTTTGTCTGATTATTTGATGCGTTTATCAAAATAAAAAATAATTTTGAGGGTTCGTACAACTATAATATCTCTTTATTCGTCTTCTCCATACCTCATACAATTTTAGACTTTGGAAAAACGATAATCAAATAAAGATAAAATTGATATACTTCCATAAAATAATGTATGAATATTTTCAAAATACTTCCTAAATTCTGGGGTATCTTATTTCTTGTATCAACCCAAATTAGAATCACTCATTTTAATAACAAAACTTTATTTATCACTAAAACTCTACTTTCATTTATTTTAAAAATAAAAATTTCTTTATGAAAAAAATACTATTTTCAATTATCATTTTATTGAATGTGCTTCAAGTTTTTGCTCAAAAAGCGTATTTTCAGCAAGAAGCAAATTATGTTATCAATGTGGCGCTTGATGACAAAACGCACATTGCAAAAGGCGACATCAGCATCGAATATACCAACCATTCGCCCGATGAATTGCCATATATTTATATGCATCTTTGGGGTAATGCGTTCAAGAATCAAAAATCGGCTTTCGCCAAACAATTACTCAAAAACTATAGTACGGATTATTATTTTTCAAAACCAGAAGAAAAAGGCGGTTATTCGGACTTGGATTTTAAGGTAAATGGCACAGTTGCTAGTCTCGAGTTCGATCCCAAAAATCCTGATATTGCCAAATTGATGTTGCCAAAAGCCTTAAAACCAGGCGAAAAAATAACGATTGCAACGCCATTTACATTACGGATTCCGACCTCGTATTCTCGCTTCGGACACGTAGGCGAAAGCTACCAAATGACGCAATGGTTTCCGAAACCAGCCGTATATGACGCCAAAGGTTGGCACGCGATGCCATATTTAAATCAAGGCGAATTTTATTCGGAGTTCGGAAAATTTGATGTAAGTATCACATTGCCAAGCAATTATGTAGTGGGCGCAACTGGTACATTAGAAACAAAAAGCGAAGTTGCATTTATAGAAAGTAAAATATTGTCCTCAAAATCCATCATCGAAAAATGGGACAAAGAAACACGACCAGAAGAAATGGATTTCCCTGCGTCAGCCACGACCATGAAAACGATTCGCTACACCGCCGAAAAAATACACGATTTCGCTTGGTTTGCCGATAAGCGATTTTTGGTCGCCAAAGATCAAGTAAAACTAAAATCTGGTCGCGTAATCGACACCTACGCCATGTTCACGACAAGCGACAGACCCGACCTCTGGAAACGTGGTGCAGAATATGCCGCGCGCGCCGTCAAAGCGTATAGCGAGTGGGTCGGAGAATATCCTTATCCACACGCCACGGCGGTACAAAGTGCTTTGAGCGCAGGTGCCGGCATGGAATACCCGATGATTACGGTTATCGGTAAAGAAAAATCGGCGCGCGGACTCGATAATGTCATCACGCACGAGGTCGGTCACAACTGGTTTTACGGTATTTTGGCGACCAACGAACGCGATTATCCATGGATGGACGAGGGCATAAATTCGTACTATGACCACCGTTATAACAGCGTGCATTATAAAGAAAGTAACAACAAAATACCTGGCTTCGTGATGGACAAAACCATTGGCGGCCTCAATGAAGACAACATTTCGTATCAATTTGCCTCGCGCTCGCGAACTGACCAAGCGCCACAAACACAATCTGCTGATTTTGAAGCACTTAACTACGGCGTTTGCGTTTACCTGAAGTCTGCTATGGTGCTAAAATACTTAGCATCTTACGTTGGGCAAGCGAAATTTGATGCTATTATGCAAAAATATTATACCGATTGGCAATTCAAACACCCACAACCCGAAGATTTTAGAGCGCATTTTGAGCGTGAAACTGGCGAAGATTTGAGCTGGTTTTTCAAAGGCATGATCGAATCGAACGACAAGATGGATTATGCGATTTCGAGCATCAAAAAAGGACAAGATGATACCTATAACCTTACGGTAAAAAACAATGGAAATGTAAATGCACCAATTAAAATTTCGGCTTTCGATGATGATAAAATGGTGGATTCAAAATGGATAAAAAGTAGTGCAGATGTGACACAAAATATTACGTTCCCGAAAGGAAATTATAGCAAGTTTGTGATAGATGCCGAACGATTAGCACCAGAAATGTATCGCCGCAACAACCTAAAATTTGCAAAAGGCGGCTTGCCAATTGATGTCCGTATACTCAATATATTTGAAAACCCAACTAAGCGAAGCATCGGTATTGCACCTATGATTAACTACAATGCTTACGACAAATTGATGCTTGGCGGCGTGGTTTATTCTTCGATATTCCCGAGTGCTTTCGACAATTTTTTCGCTATTTCGCCTATATATTCCTTCACAACCAAGTCATTAAACGGTTTTGCTTACGGAAAATCAAATTTTTATTTAAAAAATAATGTTATCAAACGGATTGGTATTATCGGAGGTTTCAAGACTTATAACTACGATTATGACGAAGGTTATGATGTCAATATTCGATATTATAAATCTCAAATAAAGCTCGAAGCGGAGTTTCGGAAGCCACTCGAAAACGATACACGCACCAATACATTGAGCTATCGTTTCGTGAACATTAATCAAGATTTTGTGACAGGCATAAATATTGTAAAAAAAGAATACAATAAAGATTCGCGCGCTTATCAAGTACATGAATTACAATATACTCGAAAAAATACTTACGTCCTAAAACCGTCAATCTGGAAGTCCACGATACAACTCAGCAAAGGTTTTACGAAGTTGATGACGGATTACAAACAAGATTTTAAGTACGAGCGCAAAAACGAAATGCTACAATTACACGCTTTTGCAGGTTTGTTTCTGAACATAAAGTCAAATGATATTTCATTTTCAAATCCAAGATTTCAAGTAAGTGGCACGACTGGCTCTGGCGATAGCCAAGTCGATTATCTATACGATGAATCTATGGTCGGCCGCTCGAATGACAGAAATGGTTTGTGGTCGCAGCAGATTTATCAGCGCGATGCAGGTCTAAAAACTTTGGATTTGGTAGCAAGCAGCAACACGTGGCTCGTTGGCGGTGGATTGGCCTATCAGTTGCCTTTGCCAACCAAAATCAAGTTTAAACCGTATGCAGACGTAGCCTTATTTCCAGATTTGACTAGCAACAAACCTTCGGTGGCGTTGAGTTCAGGTTTGGCTGTCGTATTGTTACCCGAAATTTTCGAGGTTTATTTTCCAATCTATGAAACTAAAAACATCGATTACGCCAATCGTCCCAAAGCAAGCGATCCTTTGGCTTCAAAATTTAGTCGATATACCAATAAAATCAGCTTTATGCTCAACCTAAATGCTATCAATTATCGTTCGATTAAAGATAAGATTCATTTTTAAAAAAGAGAAAGGCCTCCCTAAAACTGGCCCCATCCCAACCTTCCCCAAAAGGGAAGGAGTAAAAAGGAGGGACTTACCAACGTGATGGCAAATTTTAAGTATATTTTTAATAAAAAACGCTTATGAGTTGTCAGACTTGTAAGCGTTTTTTTGTTTACTTTTTATTTTAAAATAAAAAACTTTATCTTTGCTCTAAATCAAGTAATTATGGCACGTAAATATCCAATCGGCATACAGACATTTGATAATGTCAGTTTAAAAAATATAACTTTCCATAACTAAAAAAAATAACATGGTAAACTCAAATTTTGAAATCTGTTTTAAAACAAATAAAAATTTTGTTAATTTTGTTAAAATCAATACAGAAGATACATCTGATTATGATGATGAACAAATGTCATTTTTAGCACAAAGAGTAGCTATGAATATGTTTTATTATCCTAATAATATCGCTACTGCAAAAGCAGATTATATGACGTTGTTATCTGTTTTAATAAAAAAGGGGATTATATATGAGAAGTATAAAGACCTTGCTCCCAAACAAAAATATCCTAATAAGTAAACAAAATCTATAATTTCCAAATCAAAAAACATAGTAAACATCTTATCTCTATATAGGTAACATACAAAGTTAGATTCAAGTATCTAACGTGCTTTGCGATGCAATTTTATATGTCAATTTTTCAAAAGTCAATAAATGCGTACAGCAGTTTTTGACGAAAACCTACTAATATGCTCCGCGTACTCGCCTTCCTAACGCTTGCTTTTTTTTGGTACATGATGTTGAACATCGTTTGGCCTTACACATCGGGCGCAACGGATATAGATTTTTTGCAAACCAAGCAACACGTCATTCATTTGGCGCATTATCGTTGGGCTTTTTATTTGCATATTTTTAGTAGTTTGTACATCTTGGCAGCAGGTTTGACCCAATTTTCGGACTTTACGACCAAAAAAAACCTTTTCCTACACCGATGGATAGGAAAAGGTTATGTATTGTTGGTTTTATTTGTTTCTGCGCCAGCTGGTTTCGTCATGGCATATTATGCGAATGGAAATAGCTCGACACAATTTTCATTTATGTTGCTTTCTGTTTTGTGGTTCGCTGCGACTTGGAAAGGCTATGACGCCATCAAAAATCAAAGAAATATTGAAGCTCATCGCCGTTGGATGATTCGGAGTTATGCGCTTACTTTATCAGCCATTACGTTGCGGATTATGCAGCTTTTTATTGCTAATTATTTTGAAACAATCTCGCCCGAAGAAGCCTACAACCTCATTGCTTATCCGAGTTGGGTCTTGAATATTGTGGTTGGGGAATTGTATATTCGTTTATCTGTTTGGAACTAAGCGAAATAAAGAGATTAGAAGCGCAAATGTTTATAAAATAAAAATGCTCAATTTATCACTTCTAACACTTTTTCGCTAAACCCTTGTAGCTGCCCTTTTTTATTTTGTCGTCAAAGGATTTTTAGTTGTTATTTCTCCGTTTGGCAACTCGTAAAACTGCTTACCATTCACAACAAAGTCGTTAGGCAACCCATTTTGACGGTTAATTTCTTTCGCTTCTTGTACTGCTTTACTAAAAAGGTTAATAAAGTAAGAAGCGGTTTGATAGGCTGATAGGCTATCTAATTTTTGTACTCTCAT
>JAYUJV010000603.1:0-4873 GCA_043764975.1 Saprospirales bacterium | reverse complement strand
TTTGTTAATCGTATTGTAACTTCCATCTTTTTTTTTCGTTTAAACGTAAATTTACAACTTTTTCTCCGAGCAACCGATTTAGTACACTAAGAAAAAATTTGAAGATTTAGACATAAACAATCGTCCAAGCGGCAGAGCCAACACTGATAATACTCGTAAATCGGGTGGAAATAATTAATATTTTCAAACTAATATTTGAAATAAAAAGGTTCGTAAACAATGTTTATGAACCTTTTTTTATTTTCTAAACTTATTTTTTCATTATCTTTTTCAAAACAATTATCTTTGGAAAAAATATACAACTATGATATTGAGCATCGGAGAATTACTGATAGACATGATCTCGACAAACTATGCAGAGACATTCGAGGAAGTAACGGATTTTAAGCGCATCCCTGGCGGAAGCCCAGCCAATATGTGCATGAATATGGCGCGACTTGGCGTACAAGCCAAGCTCGTGGCAGGCGTCGGCAACGACGACATGGGGCAATATCTGATAGATTATGTCGCTTCAACTGGCGTCGAAATTGACTTGATTGAAAAGAAATCTGTCCCGACAACCATGATATTGGTCACGCGCTCGCAAGCCGTTTCTAACTTTGAGGCCTATCGATATGCAGATAAAGAAATAAATCACAATCAATTGACTGACAATATATTACGTGCTGCAAAAATATATCATACGACTTGTTTTGCCATTAGTCAAGATCCTGCTCAGGCGGTGATTATGGAGAATGCGCACACAGCAGCGCGCATGGGTTGTCAGTTGAGTATAGATGCCAATTATGCGCAAAAAATTTGGCCCGACCAAGACGAAGCGCAATTGCTCGTAGCGGAATATACTGGACTCGGCGCACTCGTAAAAGTAAGCGAAGTCGATTGGGAACGCCTATATAACAAGCCGCTCAAAGACCCCAATGTAGCCGCAGACTTCTTCTTAAAACTTGGCGCTCGCGAGGTTTGTATTACCTTGGGTGGAGATGGTTGTTTGGTAGCGAATGCTACCGAAAGGCATTTTGTAGAAGCGCGAAAAGTAGAAGTAAAAGACACGACTGGCGCTGGCGATGCCTTTTGGTCTGGCTATCTCACGGCTTGGCTCGATGGTAAAACACTACACCAAAAAGCCCTCGCAGGTCGCCGAATGGCAGAACTAAAACTCGCTCATTTTGGACCATTACCAGGTAGTGTGGATAGGGGCGTTATTTATGAAGACTTTGAGTAAAGTGCTAGAAGACCTCCCTAAATCAAGCCCACCCCAACCCTCCCAAAGGGAGGGAGAAAAAAGAGGGACTTGCCAACGTTAAGGCAAACTTTGAAAAAAATTTGATTAATTTCTTTGACAATTCCTAAGTTTTAATAATGTTTTAGCACAAATTAGTAATGAATTTTTATGTTTAAACTTTTTAACCTTTGGCCTTTTGAAAAATTTGAAAAAAAAGTAGAATTTACGTTTTGGCTATTTTCTGAAAAAGAATTGAGTGATTTACATCCAATTTTTGAAAATATGTTCCCAACACTTTCACTTTACAGTGATTGTGAAGATACATGGGAATGGCTTATTGGGAAAACAAAAACCGAAGATTTATTCATCAATATTTCTAGAAAACATAATTGGAAACATGGATTATATGACGAAGAAGTAATCATTATTATCGATACATATAATAATGAAGATGTTGATTTTTATGAAAAAATGCTTAAAGAAAAATTTGAAACAACTATCTTTATCTGTAAGAAAACAAAGATAAAATGGGGCGAATATGAGTTTGAATTAAAAGGAAAATTGAAAAAATAGATTAAAAATAAAAACTATAAAAATGAATAAAGCAGTCATCGTTATCTTCGATCATTTTACGGACATAGATGTGTTCTTGCCTTGGGATTTATTGAATCGAGTAAAATTTAGAGATAAAGGTTTTCAAGTAAAAATAGTCGGCACCGAAGCGAGCCATAAATCTGTATGTGGATTGGATTTGGCCACACATGGCTTGATAGAAGAATGTAATGATGCTGATTTTGTTTTTTTCGGAAGCGGCCCAGGCACAAGAGCCGTCATCAAAGACGAGGCATACTTGTCGCGTTTTAAGCTAAATCCTGAGAAACAAATTATTACATCTATGTGTTCGGGCGCATTGATTATTGCTGCACTTGGTCACTTAGATGGGCTTTCGGCAACGACTTATCCGACGGCATTTGAAGCGCTACGGAATTATGGTGTAGAGGTTGTCGAAGATGCGCATTTGGTTACGCATGGCAATATTGGCACTGCTGCAGGTTGTTTGGCAGCCGTTGATTTGATGGGTTGGGCCATCGAAAAGATGTATGACCAACAAGTCAGCCAAGACGTGATTGCTTCCGTTTTGCCCATCGGACAAGGACAAGTTTGTATTTATCCGTAGAGAAAGGTGATATGATTTTTGAATATTCAAAGCCTTAAAATTAAAAAAATGTGGAGCGATAGATACAATTATTACAACATTCAGTTTGATGAACAATATAGCCAATCGATAAAAAAAGAAATTGTGGTAAAGGCTTTGTTGGAAACTAAGTTGTTTATTCAAAAAAATCATCAATGTTTTGTAATTCTGACGATTTTCCTTGGGTTGATATAATTTTGACAGAAACCCCAAATGGGAATTTTTCAGCAACCGAAAACGATAATTTATATGTAAACTTAATAGCTATCGTTTGCTCAAAAGGACTTGATGTTGAGCCAAAAATCTATATTGATACTTTTATACAGATTGCTGAAACCTTAAACTGGAAGCTATACTTAGAAGCAGATGATGACGGCAACGAAAATATTGAAATTAAAAAATCTTAAAAAAAAGTCAATATTTAATATGAATTTAACATAAGATTCTTAATTTTGTGGCGAAATCGAAAACATTTCAATCAAAATGAAGAATAACTTACGAATGCCTAACAGTACAGTTTCATGTATCAAGTCAGAACATGATGTATATGCTGCGCTCGTAACTAAAAATATAAGCCACAATTATCTTTAATACTAAGATAAATTGTGGCTTTTTTTATGCTATTTCAATACATTTATTTAAATCAATATTCAAAACACTATTTTTTTTAACACTTAATCAATTACAATGAATTTTAAGATTACACAAAAAAAAATGAGCCTTTTGGCTCTAATGATCATGTGTTCGGTTTTAACGTTTGCACAAGTCACTACGTCATCTCTTGTAGGTAACATAAAGGACACGAAAGGGGAAGACCTTATTGGCGCAACGGTACAAGCTATGCACACACCAACTGGCTCTAACTACGGTACATCTACCAACGTTGATGGTCGTTTTGCGATGTTCAATATGCGCATCGGTGGACCTTACACGATTTCAGTTTCGTATGTAGGTTACAAAACTTTCGTACTCGAAAACGTGTTTTTGAAACTCGGTGAAGCGTCAAAATTAGACATCACGGTAGTAGAAGAAAACATGAAAATGGAAGAAGTAGAGGTGGTTTACAAGAAAAACAGCCTTTTGAACAGCGGTCGCACAGGTTCTTCAACGAACGTCGGCAATGCTCAATTGAGTGCTTTACCTACTTTGAATCGTAGTTTGGAAGACTTTACACGTCTGAATCCGAACGTAAAAGGTGGTGGTGGTCAGAATGCACTTTCGTTTGCAGGTATCGACAACCGTTTCAATAACTTGACGATTGACGGTTCGGTATTCAACAATTCATTTGGTTTGCAGGCATTGCCAGGTAGCCAAACGAACTCTACGCCAATTTCGCTTGATGCTTTGGAGCAAGTTCAAATCAACCTTGCACCGTATGATGTAAAACAAGGTGGTTTTGCAGGTGCAGGTATCAACGCGGTGACGCGTTCGGGTACAAACACATTTACAGGTTCTGTTTTTTACAACAACCGTAACAACAATTTAATTGGTAAAAAAGATTATTTTGGAAATACAACTTCGGCTTCTACGACTGCATTTGGTGTTGGTCAAGCTGGTTTCCGTTTAGGTGGTCCGATCATCAAAAATAAATTATTTTTCTTTGTCAATGCTGAAATCGAAACACGTAAAGATCCAGGTACAACTTTATTTGCTGAAAATGGCGATGGCAAACAAGATGCCAACGAAACACGTGTAAAAGCAGCACAATTGGACGAAGCTATAAGTATTTTGAAATCAAAATTTAATTATGATCCAGGTGCTTACCAAAACTATGATTTGAATACAAAAAGTACTAAAGGTTTGGCGCGTTTTGATTACAACATCAGCCAAGGTCATAAATTGAGCGCACGTTTCAATGTGTTGCGTTCAAAGCGTGATGTGCCAGCTTCATCTTCTGGTGGTTTTAGTGGCCGTCGTGACAATGCGTTTGCGATGACTTTCCAAAACACAAACTACGAAATCAACAACGATATTTATTCTGGTGTGATAGAATTAAACTCAGTATTGGGTTCAAAAATGTCGAATAAATTTTTGGTAGGTTATACAGCCAATCGCGATTATCGTGCTGAAAAATCAACTTCTTTCCCAACTGTGGACATCTTGGAAGGTGGTCGTAACTACATGACGTTTGGTTCTGAACCATTTACGCCAAACAACAAGTTATTTACGGACACTTATCAAGCAATTGATCAAGTAACGTATGTGTTAGGAAAACACACATTGGGTGCTGGTGCATCTTTCGAGCGTTTCCAGTTCGAGAATACATTTACACCAACCATCAATGGTCAATATGTATTCAATAGTTTTGATGATTTCAAAAAAGCAGCAAAAGGTGACTCTGTTGTTTTGAATCGTTTTGTAAAAAATTACTCTGTAAAACCTGACCGTTCGGCTTGGTCTGCAATCTTGAAAGTGAACCAAATTGGTGCATATTTGCAAGACGAATGGGACGTAAC
>JAYUJV010000602.1:0-1839 GCA_043764975.1 Saprospirales bacterium | reverse complement strand
TCTTGTGAGTTGGCTTGTATCTTAATGGTATTGGTTTCCCAAATTCCAAAACCATCGCGCTGATTGAGTGCTTGGCCGTCTATGGTCACGTCGCCTTTCAGTACGAAAACATACACGCCATTTCCAGGTTTTTTGATGTCATAAGTCGTCGAAAAATCTGTATCGAATTTGCCTAAATGAAACCACGCGTCTTGATGAATCCAAACGCCTGCATCGTTGGCATTAGGCGACAAAATTTGTTGCAAATTATTGTGTCGCTCGTCGGTATTGAGCGTAATTTGGTCGTATCGAGGTGTTACGTTTCTTTGATTTGGGAAAACCCAAATCTGCAAAAACTTGACAAGATTCGTCTTACTTTTATTGTATTCGCTATGTCGCACGCCAGTGCCAGCGCTCATGGCTTGTATGTCGCCATGGCGAATGGTCGTCACATTGCCCATGCTGTCTTGATGTTCCAAATCGCCCTCCAACGGAATACTAATTATCTCCATATTGTCGTGCGGATGCGTACCGAAACCCATGCCAGCATCTACTTGATCATCGTTCAAAACCCGAAGTACGCCAAAGTGCATGCGCTCAGGGTTGTAATAATTCGCAAAACTAAACGAATGATGACTGTTGAGCCATCCGTGATTCGCGTGTCCGCGTGTATCTGCTTTATGCAAAACTGTTTTTGACATTTTATATGCTATTATTTTAAAATTGAAACTTTTTTTGATTTTAAAACTATTGTGCTGCAAACTTAGTTTTTGCTTAAATTTGTTTAATTTGTTTATTGAAACTTTGTTTCAATAATTAGTGTAATTTTAGAAATCAATACGAGGATTACCTCTAAACGAAATTAGCTAAACCAAATTACAGCATAAAACCTACAAATAATTTAGACACGAATTTGAAAACTAATTTAACAAATTACACGAATTTTTTAATTGAAAATTAAAAAATTCGTTACCGTAGATTAAAGATTCGTGTAATTGGTAAAATTAACTTCGTTGAGGGCTTCGCCGTTCAATTTCAAATTCGTGTCTAAAAACATTTGGCATTTATGCCAATTAAAAAAATAGCTATAACGTCCAAAATTTAATTTACACTATTTGATATAATCATTAGTTTGCAAATTATTTTAAAAATACAAAATTACGCTTTAAAATCTAACAACCAATTTTTTACTTTATCATCAAATCCTTTTTTATCATTGTCATGAAAAACGACTTCTACTGGCAAAGCGAACAGCGGCAAACGCTTTTCGATGAGGTATTGATGATGCAATTCGAGGCGCATGGCGTCTTTTTCGGTCGTCAGTATCGTCTTATTTTTTGAATCTATGTTGTTAAAAATCTTTTCCATTTCGCCAATTTCAGCTTCATTGAAATAATGATGATCACCGTATTCGAGGATTCGGACTGAATTGACTTTAGTTTTCAGGTAATCAATCAAATAATCGGCGCGCGCGATACCGCTGACGAGCAACACATCAAGCGTTTTGTCCAACGGTAGTTCATAATTGGGATTAAACAAATAATAAGGTGTACGCTGATACGCATAATAACTAAAATACAATTGCTGATGTGGCAATGGATTAATCAATTGCGTCACACGCGCTCGGTCTGCCCCCGATAAAGTCATCGGACATTTGGTAACGATGATGACATCGGCACGCTCGGCTGCTGTGGGCAACTCGCGTAAACGACCGACTGGCAGCAAAAAATCGTTTGGATATAAGTTATTGTACTCCGTCAATAAAACATTGAGCCCAGGCTGTATGGCGCGGTGCTGAAACGCATCGTCGAGCAATATCAGTTGCAAATCTCGATTCGATTTTAAGATTTCTGGCACAGC